>JABJKH010000123.1 GCA_018660465.1 Rhodospirillaceae bacterium | reverse complement strand
CTTTAGCTGCTAATTTCTTGAGGCCTAAGCTTTTCCAGAGCTGATCGTTTCGTTTGTTTATAAAATCTAGTTCCTGATCAAAACTCGCTTTTAAATCTCCCTTTTTGATTGCGACTAACGCTAGCAACCAGTGAAGATAACTATACTCTTCGCATCTTGTATTTTTCTTGAAATTTTTGGCAATTTTGTAAACTTCCCGGCCCGATAAATCCATGATCTTTGTTCGCCACGACACCGCATCATCAAATTCTTTTATGAATTGATCATTCCATTTTTTTTCGATCATATACGCACGGTCTTCATGTAAGTATTTGACAGGCATATCGGCACTTACACCCAATACCTCATTCAAAACGGCACTGTAGAGAAATGCTGAAACATCTTTTTGTGTGCATCTTACTTGGATCGATTTTTTAAAAATATCTCGTGCGATCCAAATTTTTGGCACAGGCAGAGTATTTTTTGGACGCACCGATGCGCCCAAGTTTAACCTAAACGTCTTTTCTCTCCGCTCTTCAATCCACGGGTCGGGTAAAAACTGAAGGGATGAATCGCAGACATTGCTATCGTCCTGTTGCTGATTCCGTATAGTCAAGACGACAGCATGAATCTGCTTACACGCCTTTCCAAGATCATACCTTTCCTGTTTTTTCTTGATCAGTGAAATTGCTTGATCAAATAATTTTTCAACGTCGCTTGCATAGGAAAATTCTGTAGTTGAGACTACAGAAAATACAACAATAACTCCGACCCATATCAACCTAAACAAGTCTCTAATCCTCCGACAAAAGAACGCGAACATATATCATAGAATCATATTCATACTATGAGAGGTTTAGAAAGAAAATTACCAACCTGCCAAAACCGCGCAAGGTCATGCCTGAACTCCGCGAAGACTACATCAAGGCGTATAAAACCTACATCATGCACACAGGCGACCATCAAATCGCCAAGGAACTCGGACTCCTGGAACTCAGACGCTCGTGGGCAGAAACCAGCGCCGATGGATCAGGTCGTCTCACCAAACACGCGCCAGAACTCGAATACCCATCGCTCTCCGCCAACGCCATTAAACAGCGCTTCGAAACCGACCTAAAAGCCCAAGGCTTCGACCCCGAAACCACCTTCCTAAAAACCGACGACCTAACCCGAACAGAATCCAAAACCATGCATCCACCTTGCCTGATTTTCGTAATCTCGCGTATGATACTCATACGTGCAAAGGGGGGAGGGGATTATGAGTACCGTTGAGATGTTGCCGAAGAAGGAAGGTTCGTTCGATGCGGATGTCGAGCAGGCGCGGAAGATTCAGACGTTTGCTTATGCCAAGCCTGATGTCACCACGCCCAAGGGGTCTTCAAAATTATGCCAGACGGATATTCTTAAAACTGCGGTGCAGATTGTACGCAAGGGCGGGGGCAATAATCTGCATTCCCACGCGGTCGCAGATACGTGCTGGATGGTTCTAAAAGGTCGCGCGCGCTTTCACGGCGAGGATGGCGTCGTGCTGGGCGAATTTGGCCCCATGGAAGGGATCATGACACCGCGCGGCACGGCCTATTGGTTTGAAAGTGCCGACGACGATGAAGACCTGGAACTTCTACAAGCCGCGGCCAAGCTGCGCGGTGAAAAAGACATTCGCACCAACCACGAAGAACGCCCCGCCCAAATGAAAAATCAAATTCAGCGGTTCAGTGCGCGGACGGATCGGTAAAGATTTAAGTAGCGTTACCCCTCCACAGGGAAGCCGACGATGCTGCCCCATTCGGTCCAAGACCCGTCATAGATTCTGACATTGTCGTAGCCGAGGATTTGCGTCATTGCCACCCAGACCAAGGTCGCGCGGTGACTAAGCCGGCAGTAGCAGACGATTTCGTCCGCGTCATCTGGTGTCGCACCGACAGCAGAAACAATGGCCTTGATTTCGTCGGCGCTTTTGTAGCTATCGTCAGCGTTGATCAGTTCCTTAAAGAACAAATGTTTCGCCCCAGGGATGCGGCCCTTGCGTTCAGCACCATGGTCGAACTGACCATGTTCCATCACCCGCTCGCCGGAGTATTCTTCCGGGGTGCGGACGTCCAACAATAGCCGTCCGGCTTTGCCCAAGTTATCGCGAACATTCTCGCGGCCCAAGCGCATGCTTTCGTTTGGCGTCGGTGTCGGATAATCAACCGCATCAAAGCGCGGAATGTTGCGCGTCATCGGGCGGTCTTCGGCAACCCATTTGGTGCGTGCGCCATCCAGGACTTTTAGATTCTTATGACCCGCCATGGTCACCGCCCAAAACCCATAGGTACCGTACTGCACCGGGTCGCCATACAGCACCAACGTGGTGTCTGGTCCAATGCCAATCGCGCCGAGCATTTTGGCCAATGCCTCAGGTGTTACAAATTGGCGGTCGGTTGCATGCCAGCAGGCGTCTTTCCAAAACCAACGAAGCGCGCCGGGGATGTGCCCGGTGCGGTAGGTTTCATCGTCGAGTTTCGCCGAAACTTCGATGATCCGAACAGTGGGATCGTCGAGATGATCTTCGAGCCATTGGGTGCTAACGAGTGCTGATGCCATGATGTTTACGCCGCCTTAGAATCACTGTGATTGAGGATAATTTTCATTGTGCGCCCGCCGCCGCTGTCCAGCAGTTCAAGCGCTTCGTCCATGTTTTCGAATTTTATAGTGTTGGAGATAATGGGGGCCAAGTCCACCACACCGCGCTGCACGAAATCGACACAGGCCGGGAAATCTTCGGCTTTGGCGACACGGGCATTGATAACGTTGAGTTCTTTGAAATAAAGATCATAGAACGGCAAGTTGGCTTCGCGTTGGGTGTAGATGCCGAACGGCAGGATGCGTCCGCCGATACGCGCGAGATCAATCGCTTGGCCAAGCACAGGTAACTGGCCAACGGATTCAATCACCAGGTCCGCACCACGACCGTTGGTGAGTTCGAGAACTTTTTCCTTGGTGTCTTCGCCGGGTGCAATCGTGAAGTCGGCGCCGAGTTCTAATGCCATGTCCAACTTCCACTGGCTGCGGGTGATGCCGATGACGGGATATGCGCCGTGCGCTTTCGCCAATTGCACATGCATCATACCGGTGACGCCTAGGCCCATAACAATGACTGCTTCGCCTGGTTTGATATTACACTTCCGCTGGGCGTGCAGGCAGGTGGTCATGGGTTGGATCAGCGGCGCGATGTCGTCGCCAACGTCGTCCGGGAGTTCGTAAACGTTGCTTGACGGGGCGACCATATAATCGGCAAAGCCGCCATTGATGTCGCGGCCGATCAGACCGCCGTTCGGACACAGGTGTTCTTGATTGTCGCGGCAATTGTAACAGGCACCGCAGCTGTATGCTGGATCGATAATCACGCGGGTGCCAGGAGCCAACGGCCCGCCCGCTTCGACAACGCCAACAGATTCATGTCCCATGACCCGAGGGTAGTCGACCGGAATTCCGCCCTGATAAATTTTTAGATCAGTCCCACAAATACCGGTCGACGTGACCCGGACCAGAGTTTCCCCTGGGCCCGGTTCAGGTTTCTCGATATCGCGGAACTCAGCTTCGCCGGCCCCGGTCAGCACCATTGCTTTCATTTGGTTACGCCTTTACTTCGGGCTCACCGGATACTTCGGCGTACCACCTTGCAGCACCGTGCAGACATCGCCCGCGACGGTGGTTTGCAGGTCCAGCAATGCGTCTTCGGAATAGAACCCGGTGTGCGGCGACAGGATTACATCGTCGCGGCCAATCAATGGGCAGTCAGCGGCAGGGGGCTCAACCGGCAACACGTCCAGGCCAGCACCGGCAATTTCGCCAGCGTCGAGTGCTTTGGCAAGATCGTTGATCTCAACCAAGGGACCGCGGGCCGTGTTCACCAGGATCGCGTTCGACTTCATCTTTTTGAAGGTGTCCATGTTGAACATGTTTTCGGTTTCCGGCAGCAACGGTGCGTGGACCGAAACAAAATCAGACTGGGCATACAGATCGTCCAGTTCCACCAGATCAACATCCAGGTTCTTGGCGATGTCTTTGTTCACGAACGGATCGCTCGCAATGACCTTCATGCCAAAGGCTTGGGCCTTGCCGACGATCTTTTGCGGGATGTTGCCGAGACCAATAAGACCAAGTGTCTTGCCGCGCAGGCGTGGGATGGGAACAACATCCGGCATGTTCCAGGTGCCGCTGTGGACTTGCTTGTTGGCGAACGGGATTTTCCGCGCCGCCGCCAGCAACAACGCCATGGCGTGATCGGAAACTTCATCTAAGCAATAAACTGGCGCGTAGGTTACAACGATGCCCTTGGCAGCAGCGGCATCAAGATCGATGTTATTCACCCCAATGCCAAACCGGCCGATGGCTTTGCAGTTGTTCAGCCCGGCAATCACGTCGGCGGTGATTTCGCTATAGGTGACCAGCAACGCCTCGGCGTCTGCGGCAACCGCCAGGATATCGTCTTGAGACGTGCTCTTAGATAACGTCAGCACACCATCAACAGGTGCCAGGGCTTCGGTCGCCAGGTCCAAGCTCGGGAAAACGCTATCGGCGACAGCAATATTGGTGCTCATGAAAGTACTCCTTCAGATTTTTTTGTTCGTTGTAAACAAGGCTAATTGTTCGTTGTAAACAAGGCTAATTGTTCGTTGTAAACAAGGTCAGGCCCTCCCATCCGACACACCGCCGGGGAGAACAACTACTACCCCTTAAATTTGGCCGAAACCTAGTCGTTTTGAGGGGGGATGAAAAGGGTTAATGCGGAGGCGGGGGCTCAGAGAGTTAACTTTATTCAGCACCCTTCGAGACGCCGCTAGCGCGGCTCCTCAGGATGAGGTTTTTTTTATTTTTATATTTATTTCAATAACTTAATTAACATCCTCATCCTGAGGAGACTGCATAGCAGTCGTCTCGAAGTGTGCTCAGCGGCACGTCTTCAACTGGAAATTCAGCCTAATAAGTCACGCCCGCTGATATAAAATTATCGCCCCACAATAAGTTCACTGACGGAATTATCATCAAAAACGATGAATATTCTTTCAAAACAGTGATTGAGCTTTATCTCACGGGCAGCTGCAGTATAGATATCGGCATCTGCTAAAAAATAATCGTTGAGAAGAGCAAGCCAAACTGGATTTTCTAGTCGCACGAATATAGCACTCTTTTTGCGAATACGATCCTCCAATATAAGGCGGGCATTCAGAGCAATATCCGCCGACGAATTGTTACTGGTAATAAACCCAACAATTTTTTTTCTTCCTGCTGGCTTTTGAATAATCGAAATTTTAGTTTTTGAGCCTTGAATATCTCGACGCTCTTCGTAATCAAGCGCTGGAGATTTAGCTACTTCAGTGACCCAGTCTCGTAATATCTTTTTATATTTTCTAGGGTTTTTGATGGGCAAGTCCATATGGACGTGCAAGCTCATTCCATCAGGTAGTATAGGGCCTACGTTGATATTAAGTTCATTGACGAGACGAATTCCAAATAAATCTTGTGTAGTGCGATTGCCAAGTGGACGCCCCTGCTCAATTGTCGGAGGCCTGAGCTGGGTGACCTCTACGCCAATGCAGGAGTCACTGAAGTTCAGATAAATATCCGGGGGATCGTCTCCTTCGTTGACCGATACTTTTTCACTTCCACCGAAATACGTTGCAAGACATGACCCAACTAATTGTTCGTCAAGGCGCATGATCTTGTTTTCATTATAAAAGGGGGAGGGGGATTATGTCAGCGCCCTTCGAGACGGTGCTTCGCACCTCCTCAGGATGAAGAGTTTAAAATACCCTTCATGGTGAGGAGTGGCGAAGCCGCGTCTCGAACCACGCCCCTACCTACTTTTCCCAAACATACTTATTCGTCAGCGTGCCAATCTGATTAATGTTGATGTCCACGACGTCGCCATCGACCAGGTTGGGAGAGGTGCCGTCGGTGCCCATCCAGAGGACGTCACCCGGCTGCAGCGTGCAGTATTGTGAGATGGTGGAGATGAATTCGGCGACGCCGAAGATCATTTCGTTGGTTTTGAAGCGCATGGTTTCTGCGCCGTTGACGCTGACGACGGTTTCCAAGGCGTCTAGGTCGATGTCGGTTTCGATCCACGGGCCCATGGGTTTGAAAGTATCGGAGTTCTTGCCCCGCCACATGGTATTGTCACCATATTGCCAGTCCCGGGCGCTCACGTCGTTGCCAATGGTGTAGCCGAAGACGATGTCCAAGGCTTCTTCTTGGCTGAGTTTTTTGCCTTTTTTGCCGATAACCGCGACCAGTTCACCTTCATAATGAATACGCTCGCCAGCACCTTCAGGGATCTCAACGTTATTGTTGTGGCCGGTCAGGGCGCATTGCAGACGGTAGCCGGTGTCGGGCTTTTGCGGCACTTTGGGTTCAATGCCCTTACGCTTGGCCTGTTCCAAAATGTGCGCGAGATAATTAAGGCCGACGCAATAGAAGGTCCGCGGCATGACAGGCGGCAGAAGTTGCGTGCCGGCGAGGGGCACAGTGTCCCCAGTTTTTTGATAGTCCCCAAACGGCGTTCCGGTTACGGTTGCCAGTTGATCCCCTTCGACAATGGCGAATGTGGGTTCGCCGTCTACTTCAATCCTCGCCCAGCGCATGGTGGTTCTTCCCCTGTTGAATTAATTGTGATGCCATAGATTCAACAGTTTGCAAGCTGTTGGCAAGCCTTCATACTCCGGAATTCCAAACACAAATCAAACTGGGAAATGTTTTATGGATTTAGCATTGAAAGGAAAACGCGCGATTGTCACGGGCGCCAGCCGGGGGATCGGCAAGGCATGTGCATTGGCGCTGGCGGCTGAAGGCGCACGGGTCTGTGTCGCCGCACGAAACGAAGAAATGCTGGCTCAGACTGTTAAGGATGTCGATGCCGCTGGCGGCGAGGGCATGTACGTTTCCGCTGATCTTACAGAAATTGAGGGATGCAAGGCGGTCGTTGATGCCTGTGTCGAAAACTGGGGCGG
>JABJKH010000122.1 GCA_018660465.1 Rhodospirillaceae bacterium | reverse complement strand
GCTAGCTTAAAAATAAGACGAGGCCCTTGAAATATTTCGGTTGTATATAATTTTATTGTTGAGAACTAAAAGTAGCTAAAAATTACAACGCTTGTCACAATTTGTAATATCTTGAAACTTGACAGAATACCCGTTTAGCATGACCTTAATTTATATGCGGATATGCCTAATTTCATATAAGTCTATCCCACCAGCGTACCGAATAATTTAGAATTACAATAATAAATAATTGACCTATCTATCGCGCAATATTTTACACAGCTTGACTGTTTAGGTGGGTAAAGGCGCAGACCTAATTTATAAAATTTGGTGCGGAGTTATTAGGATGAATTCGCGACATTAAACTCTGACGCGACCTCAATTCGGGAGAATAGAACTCTATTTTATAATTCGGAGCAATTTTATGGCCAGCAATGACTTAAGTGTGACAGGTGTTGAACGCTTCTTTGAAGACGGTGAAATTATCGTTAGTAAGACTGATCTTAAAGGACGCATGACCTATACGAATGATGTGTTTTTAAAAATTGCCGGCTTTACCGAACGAGAGTGTTTCCAACAACCCCATAGTATGATCCGGCATCCCGATATGCCGCGCTGCATCTTCAAGCTCTTGTGGGATACCTTGCAAAATGGGCAGGAGATTTTTGCCTACGTGGTTAACAGAGCAAGAAATGGTGATCATTATTGGGTTCTGGCGCACGTGACGCCAAGCTGGGATACATCTGGAAATATCACCAGCTATCACTCAAACCGTCGCGTGCCTGATCGAAAGATCGTAACGGAATCTATAATTCCTTTGTACGCTCAGCTCTTGGCTGAAGAGAAGAAGCATTCCAATAGCAAGGAGGGCATGGCCGCATCCACCGGAATGGTTGTGGATCTCCTAACTCAGAATAACTTGGAATACGACCAATTCATCGCCGCTAACATGTAATGACTTCATGGCTAAAATTATTCTGGTTTGAACACGTGAGCAATTAATTAAACGGAGAAAAAAATGTTTGGAAGCGAAAATAAGGCCGCTATTTCAAAGGCATTGAAGGTGTGTGAAGCAGTTGCGGAGGGAGATTTCGAAGCCCGAATTTTGGATATTACGGAAACGGGAGAAGCGGCCCAACTGCTGAATGCCATCAATCGACTTATCGACAAAACCGATGCATATGTTCGCGAATCGACCGCGTGTTTGGACTATGTCAGCCGTAATAAATATTACCGCAGAATTGTTGAAAAAGGCATGTCGGGAAGTTTTCTAACGGCAGGCCGGGCGATCAATACGGCAACCCAGGCATCCCAGGATCGAGTTGAAAGTTTTACTGACCTGGCAGGCAGTTTTGAAATGAATATGGCAAATCTTGTTGATACCATGACCTCAACAAAATCAGACCTTCAGTCTTCTGCAAAGACGATGACATCGACGGCAGAAGACACTTCCACTAAATCTACTGTTGTTGCTGCGGCAGCCGAAGAGACATCGGCAAATCTTCAGACTGTTGCGGCCGCGACAGAGGAATTATCAAGCTCAATCTCTGAAATTAGCCGTCAAGTTGTAGACTCCAATAAAGTCGCACAAGACGCGGCTGATGAAGCCCAAAACGTTAATGAGGAGGTGAAAGGGCTCGCCGAACGGGCAACCAAAATTGGCGAAGTCGTTTCCATCATTACAGACATTGCAGAACAGACCAATTTACTCGCCTTGAATGCGACCATCGAGGCTGCGCGTGCTGGCGATGCTGGCAAAGGGTTCGCGGTGGTTGCATCCGAAGTGAAGAACTTAGCCAATCAAACAGCCCAGGCGACGGAAAATATTAGCGCTCAGGTCGGGGGGATACAAGGCGCCACCCAAACAGCGGTTGATGCAATTCTCAAGATTACCCAAACCATTAACAAAGTGAGTGAAGGCTCTACGGTAATAGCCGCCGCTGTTGAAGAACAGGGTGCGGCAACACGGGAAATCGCTCGAAACGTTGAACAAGCTTCCGGCGGCATGCAAGAAGTGACGGTCAATATTTCAGGCGTATCAAATGGCTCTCAGGAGGTTGGTGAAAAAGCGTCCTTGATGCTTAATCTTGCTGGTAATTTGACAGATGTTTCTGACAATGTTGAAGAACTCAAAGGCGAATTTGGCGAGTTTATTATAGAACTTAAGAAAACCGGCTAAGGTTGACATCAACCCCTAGGGAGTCTTCCCCGGTTTCAAGGGACTTAAAGGGGTCGGTTTGGCTGGGGCGAGCGGTTTTGATGAAAAGCCACCGTCCCAACTTCTCTTGGATTTTGCCGGAGACATCTTCTCTGGTGTGATCTGATTTCTGGGTCCGCGGCCGTCGCGGAAAAATTCAATCTGTTTCCACTCATTCTCTTTGGTCATTAGCCATGTCCGGCCCATGGCCGAATCGATTAATATTATTTTGGTTTTACTGGGCGCTATAATACGGTATCGCCCGTCGTCTTCGGTTGCTTGAACCGGAAAAGTGCATAGCATAAAGGCCGAAAATAGAACAAAAATGCCCACAGATTTCATAATCTTAAGTCCCTACCAAGGCTGAATCACCTAGATGATAGGCTTGCTGGTGTTAACGAGCAGTAAAAAGAGATGCCTAATTTGTTCGCTGATTTGAAAAGAGGCGTAAACTGGTCCAAGTTTGTCAAATCGGGCGATGACGAGGTGGAGACATGGGGGGCGGCATGCTGGACAAATTTTTTCGTTTAAGCGAACACGATACCACAGTTGGGACAGAGGTGCTGGCCGGGCTCACCACCTTTCTGACCATGGCCTATATCATCTTCGTTAATCCATCGATCCTGGCGAAGGCGGGGATGGATCAGAACGCTGTGTTTGTCGCGACCTGTGTGGCGGCGGCCATCGGCACCCTGATCATGGGGCTTTACGCCAACTATCCTGTGGCGATGGCACCCGGCATGGGGCTGAACGCATTTTTCACCTTTGGTGTGGTCGGTGGCATGGGGCATACGTGGCAGGTCGCCTTGGGAGCTGTTTTTCTATCGGGTTTGATATTCTTGGGCCTCAGTATTCTTCCTGTGCGGGAATGGATCATCAATTCGATCCCCAAATCGTTGAAACTCGCCATCGGTGCGGGCATTGGTCTTTTTCTGGGCATGATCGGATTTCAAAGTGCAGGCCTGACGGTTGATCATCCGGCGACTCTAGTTGATGTGGGGAAACTGACCCAACCAACGGTTTTGTTGGCAGCCCTTGGGTTTGTGCTGGCGGTCGTGCTGAGTGTCAGGAAAGTGCCGGGGGCGCTGATCCTGTCGATCCTGATTGTCGCGGCTATTGGATGGATCACCGGGCTCGCAACCTTCAATGGCATCGCCGCAATGCCACCTGACCCCTCGCCGACATTCCTGCAAATGGACGTGAAGGGCGCGATGGATGTGGCGTTGATCTCAGTGATTTTCGCATTCCTGTTTGTTGATTTGTTCGATACCGCAGGCACCTTGGTCGCCGTCGGCCTGCGGGCGAAATTGATTGGCGAAGATGGCAAGCTGCCACGCCTCGACCGCGCCTTGATCGCCGACAGCACCGCGACTGTCGCCGGTGCCGTCATGGGCACTTCAACCACAACCAGCTACATCGAAAGCATCGCCGGCATCAACGCCGGCGGACGCACGGGCCTGACCGCCGTAACCACCGGAATTTTATTCCTGGCCGCTTTGTTCTTGGCCCCGCTCGCAACGTCCATCCCCGCCTTCGCGACAGCGCCCGCGTTGATCTTCGTTGCCTGCTTGATGGTGCAGGGACTGGCAGACTTGGAATGGGACGACTTGACCGAAGTCGCTCCCGCTGTCATCACCGCCATCGCTATGCCGTTTACTTTTAAGATCGCCGACGCCATCGGCATGGGCTTTATCGCCTTTGCGGTGATCAAGCTGGCGACGGGAAAGTCCGACCAAATCAACGCTGCTGTCTGGACCATCGCCGCCGCCGCAGTCGCGAAGTTTATTTGGCTCTAAGGGAATACTGCCGTGCAATCAGTCCTGTTTTACGCCGCCGCCGCCCTCGCCGAAATCGCCGGCTGCTTCGCCTTCTGGGGCTGGCTTAGACTGGAAAAACCAATTTGGTGGCTGATCCCCGGCACCCTCAGCCTGATCCTCTTCGCCTATCTCCTCACCCGCATCGACGCCCAATTCGCCGGGCGGGCATTTGCGGCGTACGGAGGGGTCTACATCGCCGCGAGCTTGGTCTGGCTGTGGGCTGTGGAAGGGCGGATGCCGGATAGATGGGATGTGACGGGCGGGGCGATTTGTTTGGTTGGGGCTGCGGTTATTTTGTGGGGGCCGAGGGGTGTTTAGTGGGAGCTTTACTCAGCGTCCTTCGAGACGCGCTTTCAGCGCTCCTCAGGATGAGGATTTACGTTTTGTTCCAACCGATTTTTATATTAACCCAAATATAAACCTCATCCTGAGGAGCCGCGTGAGCGGCGTCTCGAAGGACGCTGAGTGGAGTTCCCTTGTTAGTGGCGGTAGGCAAGCTCGCGCATGAGCACCCTCCAACCCCTCCTCGGCCTAACCCTCCTCCTCGCTCTTGCCTGGACCCTCAGCGAGGACCGGGCCCGTACACCTTGGCGGACGGTTATCATTGGCGTTGGTTTGCAGATCACGCTTGCGGTTCTGCTTTTAAAACTCCCGGCCTCTCGCGAAGTTTTCCACGCCATTGGTGCGGGTGTGCTTGCGTTGCAGGACGCGACCAAGGCGGGGACTTCTTTGGTGTTTGGGTTTGTTGGCGGCGGGGTGTTGCCGTTTAAGGAGCCTTATCCGGGGGCAGCGTTTGTGTTGGCGTTTCAGGCGTTGCCGTTAATCTTGGTGGTGTCGGCGCTGACGGCGCTGTTGTATTACTGGCGGGTGTTGCCGGTGGTGGTGCGGCTGTTTGCGCGCGGCTTGGAAAAGTCATTGGGGATTAGTGGCGCGGGTGGCGTCGCGGCTGCCGCCAACGTCTTCGTCGGCATGATCGAAGCGCCATTGTTCATCAAACCCTACATGGCGAAGTTAAGCCGCAGCGAAATGTTTCTGGTCATGACGACGGGTATGGCGACCATCGCGGGGACGGTATTGGTTCTATATGCGAGTTTTCTCTCTGGCGTTATTCCTGATCCGGCGGGGCATTTGGTGACCGCGTCTTTGATCAATGCGCCCGCCGCCATTGTTGTCGCCAAGTTGTTGATTCCGGGGGATGACGCTCTGGGGCAGGAATTGGAGATGCCCAAGTCCGAGGCCACGAGTTCCATCGACGCCATCACGCGGGGTACTTTCGATGGGGTGCAAATCCTGATCAACGTGATTGCGATGTTAGTGGTGCTGGTCGCGTTGATCTCTTTGGCGAATATGATTTTGGGATTGTTGCCGGATGTGGCAGGGGAGCCGTTAAAACTCGAACGCGTTCTCGGCTGGATCATGGCGCCGGTGACGTGGTTGATCGGAATCCCTTGGGCCGAGGCACAGACGGCAGGTGGGTTGATGGGGGTGAAAACAGTCCTCAACGAACTCATCGCGTACTTTCAGTTTTCCCAACTCCCCGCCGATGCGCTGAGCGAGCGCTCGAAAATTATTATGACTTATGCGATGTGTGGCTTTGCCAACTTCGGCAGTCTCGGCATCATGATTGGCGGCCTCGCCTCCGTCGTGCCTGAAAAGCGCCAAGAGATCGTTGGTCTGGGGATGAAGTCGATTTTATCAGGCACACTGGCAACGTTAATGACAGGTGCCGTCGTGGGGATCGTTTATTAACCCATGACGGAATTTTCATTTGGAATAGAGATGGCCCTGGCGGTGGCAATTGTCACGGCGGGCGGGATTATTCGCGGATATACAGGGTTCGGTACCGGGCTGGTCATGGCACCGTTGTTTACGCTGCTGTGGGGGCCGGTGGAGGCGGTTGCGACCACGGTTGCGCTCGGCACGATCTCAACGGTTCAGTTGACCCTTCCGGCGTTGCCTTTGGTAAAGTGGCGCGAGGTCGGGCCCTTGATAGCCGGGGTTCTGCTGGTTGCACCGTTTGGGACTCACCTGTTGCTGACAGTTGACCCTGGTGTGATTAAACAGGTCATCGCCGCGGCGGTGTTGTTCTTTGCGTTGATCATGTTATGCGGATGGAAATACAAGGGTCCCCGCGGCGTCGGTCCCAGTATTGCGACGGGATGCATCGGTGGATTTTTTAACGGCATCGCCGCCGTCGGGGGCGGGGTGTTGGTGCTCTATCTGATGTCACTGCCGGACAATATGAGAACGCAACGGGCAAATATTGTGATTGCTGTTGGTGTTTTGCCTCTGATCGTATTTCTCACCATCGCGATTTCGGGGGCCATGACCCAGCAAATTTTTCTAAACGTGGCGATCCTCGTGGTGCCAGCCTTACTCAGTGTTTGGGCGGGGTCACGGTTATTTGGTTTTCTACCGGAAAGGGCTTTTCGGCTGACGGTCCTATGGACTCTGATTATCATCAGCGGGGCAATGCTGGTTGCATGATCTTGGTTGCTAAATTAATTTCATAAAATTAATCAACTCAGAGGAAGCAAAATGCCCCTGAAGAAACTCGATCACTATTCTATTCGGACTTTGAAATTGGAAGAGTCCAAAGATTTTTATGTGGATGTCCTGGGAATGACGGTGGGTGACCGGCCTGACTTCGATTTCCCCGGCTATTGGCTTTATGTCGATGGCCTGCCGGTTGTCCATTTGGTGGGCATCGATCCGGATAATCCGCAGGGGCTGATCGATTATCTTGGCGAAGTCGATGTGGATGACCTTGATAGCAGCGGCACCTTGGATCACGTCGCCTTTGTTGCGTCGGACCCAGACGGATTTAAGAAACATTTGGAACAGAAGTCCATGCCATATCGTGAACGTGACGTGCCGGGCATGAACCTTTATCAAATATTTGTAGACGACCCGAACAAGATCAGTGTTGAAGTCAATTACTTCAATTAGGTTGACCTGATTATTAAATCTACGGAGACAAAAATGCGCCCAACCAACATGCTAATCCTCATGGCCGATCAACATAACCCGAAGATGCTTGGCTGTCGCGGGCACGATTGGGTGAAGACGCCGAATTTGGATGCGCTGGCCGGGCGCGGAATTCAATTTGACTACGCCTATACCAATTCAGCGCTTTGCGTGCCAGCGCGGGCTGGGTTCGCAACCGGGCGCTATCCGCACGACACCAAGTGCTGGGACAATGCCATAGCCTATGACGGCCGCCAGCCAAGTTGGGGCCACAGGTTGCAGGCCAACGGCAACGAAGTCGTCTCTATCGGCAAGCTGCATTACACCAACGAAGACGACGACACCGGCTTCGATGAACAAATCTTACCGATGCACATCAACGGCGGGGTCGGGGACCTGCACGGGTCTATTCGACCGGACCTGCCGGTCCGGGTTCAGGGCCGCCAGTACGTTGAAGAGGTCGGGCCGGGTCACACGAAGTATCAAGATTATGACGCCGATATCACCAGCGCCGCGTGCGATTGGCTAAAGGGGAAGGGCGAAAGTACGTCGGAAAAACCTTGGGTGTGCTTCGTGTCGCTGATCGGGCCGCATTTTCCCATCATCGCACCGCAAGAATACTACGACATGTATCCCTTGGATGAGTTGCCGCCGTTCAAGCCGGCGGACGAAGACCTCTTCGAGAACCATCCCTGGTGGCAGGCGTTTAATAAGAGCTTTATCTACGAACAATTCTTCCGCGACGATGAGCACCGCCAGATTACCTTGGCGTCTTATCTCGGGCTTTGCACTTTCATGGACGCGAATATGGGCAAGGTCATCACGGCGCTAGACGATGCGGGACTAACCGAAGACACGCGGATCATTTACACCAGCGATCACGGCGACAATATTGGTGCACGGAGGCTGTGGGGGAAATCGACCATGCACGAAGAATCAACGGGTGTGCCGCTGATCATGGCAGGCCCCGATATTCCAGAGGGGCAAATGTCCGAGACTCCTGTATCATTGGTCGATTTTTTCCCAACGATCTTGGAAGGTGCGGGTGCCCCAATGGGAGAGGGGGATGAAACGCTACCGGGCGAATCGCTGCTTCAAATCGCTGATGCAGGCGATGATGCGGAACGGGTCGTCTTCGCTGAATACCATGCCGCGGGCGCGATCTCTGGTGCCTATATGATCCGGGGCGGGCGCTATAAATATATTCACTATGCGGGCGGATATGACCCTGAACTCTACGATATGGAAATTGACCCCGAAGAAATGGACAACGTGGCGGGTGATCCGAACTACGCCGATGCCCTTGCGGCGATGCGAGAATGCTTGACCGATATGCTTGACCCGGAAGCGATTAATGCTGAAGCCTTGGCCGATCAGGCGGCGCTAATTGAGAAACACGGCGGTGCAGAAGCACTGATTGCTAAAGGAGCCGCCAACAATACTCCTGTGCCGGGTACGGAGCAGGTTGTCATCAAGCCTGAGTAAGCTCACCTCTGCATAACGGTGCATGCTGTAAACCGGTTTAAACAAACCAGTTGAAATCTATCGGTGCACTCCATAAACTTTCGTATCAGCGAGCAATGCTGCCGCGCTTAATACCTGAAACTTCAGGTCATTGAGGGAACGAATTTGGTACCAAAACCAAATCTTTGTGGGTCGGCGGTTTATGTTGCTTGAGTTAGGAGGGAGGCACAAAGTTCAATCAATACAACGCCTTATGATCTTGCGTGGCGCCAGTGCCTGCCCGCTCAAGGAACCTGCGAAATTAACCTAAAACGTGCCTCGCCAATCGCGGCTGGCCGTAAATTGATCAAAAACAAGGAGAGATTTAATGGGAGATAAGACAGTGAAATCCAAAAAGAAAGACGGCGTCAGCCGCCGCCAAGTCCTGAAGGGTGCTGGTGTCGCAACGGGTGCCGCCGCTGTATCATCAATTTTCACCCGTCCTGCGACGGCTGCTAAATTCCCGAATAAGCCGGTTAAGCTGGTTGTGCCGTTCGGTACTGCTGGTGGTTCCAACCGCACGATGCGCTTGATGGCCCCGTATATTGAAAAATACCTTGGGGTGCCTGTTCAGGTCATCAACATCAAGGGTGCTGGTGGCTGGGTTGCTTGGGACCAACAGTCCAAGTGGGATCCGGTAAAAGACGATCACATGCTGGGTACGGTCAACTTCCCGCATGTCATGAGCTTGCTCGATCCCCGCATGAAGCGGAAACAGACGCTCAAGTCATTCAATTTCATTGCTTGGCAGTCGCTTGATCCGTGCCTCTGGGCAGTCAAAGAAGGTGATCCCCGGTTCTCGACATTGAAAGAGTTCCTAGCTGTTGCGGCGAAGAAGCCAAACGGCCTCGTCATGAGCACGACTGCGGTCGGTTCCGACGATCACATGGGCATTGCCTATGCTGAGAAATTCTTGCCGAACTTCAAAGTCCGCAAAGTCTATGCGAACTCTGATGGCAAGAAAATCGGTGAAGTCGTTGGTGGTCACACGGATGCAGTCGGTGGAAACATCGGTTACTACGTGCCGTATTTCACGGACGCTAAATTACGCGCGATTTGCGTTCTTGGGCACGAGCGTTCACCGAACTTGCCCAATACACCGACGTTCAAGGAAGTCACGGGCTTGCCGAACGTTGTGTATGCCGGACGTGTCTTCTCTGTTGCTCCTGGGCTACCGAAGGAAAAATCGGACGTGTACGTCGCGGCAATCAAAAAGGCCATGAACGATCCCGAATACCAGATCAAGGAACTCAAAAATAAGAATCCGTTGGTCTATCGGGATGGCAAAGAACTTCATGACGCCATCGCCGAAAATGAGAAATTCGTCAACAGCGTGAAGTACTGGGAAGACGCAAAGTAAGGCTTTCCAAAATTAATTATGGGTCTCGTCTCAAATTTGGGACGGGACCCATTTTCTTCATTAAAAATTCAATCGAAAATTGGTGTTAGCGTATGACTAGAGCATGGGGCGAATTTATTTCCCAAGCGGTAATTATTTCATTTTGCTGCTGGGTTATATGGATGGGGCAGGATTATTCCTTTGGTGGTAATTTGCAGTCTAACTTCGCTGCCTATGGTACGTTGCTTTTGTCATTGATGGTAGTTTACCAAACGTATCGTGATCGTGCCAAGGAGTTGGCTGCGAAGATTGAATTCGATTTCAGCTACTTCGGTTTAAAGGCCTGGATCATGGCCATTGCCGTCGTTGCCTACGTATTTTTGATCTTGTTTCTAGGCTATTTTACCGCAACAGGGGTCTATTTGATTGCTTCGACGTACCTGACGGGTCTTAACGATTTGAAACTAGTCGGGATTACGGCGGCCATTTTGATTCCTTTAATGTACGGATTTTTCGAAATTTTTCTTAAGGCAGGCCTGCCCGAGGGCATCTTAATTTAGCAAGCCTGATCGCATATTGATTTAACGAGGAAGAAGCACACAATGTTCGAAGACTCCCTACAATACGCCCTGCTTGCCGTTTCTTGGCAGAACTTTGGCGCCATGCTCCTCGGTGTTACGATCGGCCTCGTCATCGGCGCCATTCCCGGGCTTAGCCCCCCTATGGCGATTGCACTTATGATCCCGGTATCCTTCGGCATGCCGCCGGCAACGGCGTTGATCATGCTGGTTTCCGTATATGCAGCGGGAATTTATGGTGGGTCGTTCTCGGCTATTTTACTGCGAACACCTGGAACCTCGGCCTCGGCTGCGAGTGCGATCGAGGGCTACGAGATGGTCAAACGGGGCAAAGCCATCGAAGCCATTAGAATTTCAACGTTTGCTTCGGTTGTTGGCGGCTTAATCAGTGGGTTCGTGCTGTTGTTGATGGCACCGCCCCTGGCCGAAATATCGCTCTTGTTTGGACCAGCGGAATACTTTGTGACGGCTCTATTAGGTCTGACGGCAATCGCGGCGGTTGCGACGGGTTCGATGATGAAGGGGATGATGTCCGGCTTGCTGGGCCTTTATCTCAGTACGGTTGGTATTGATATCAATTCTGGAATTCCCCGTTTCACAGGGGATATCGTCGCTTTAGAAGGGGGAATCGGAATCCTTCCGGCAATTATTGGTCTCTTTGCATTTGCTCAAGGAATGGAACTCTGCGAGGGCGATCCTCGGGCGAATATCGCGGGTGTCAAAAAGCTGAGTTGGAACATCTGGCCCAAGTTCTCAGAAATTTATATACTTCGGTGGTCGCTGGTTCGGGGCTGGTTTACGGGCCTTGTAATGGGTGTCATTCCCGCTGCTGGTGGCTCTATCGCGCAATGGATAGCCTACAACTGGGAAATTCAGTCAGCGAAACCCGGCGACAAGTTTGGTGAAGGTGAACCAAAGGGACTGGCAGCAACTGAAGCGTCAAATAACGGTGTTACGGGAACATCGCTTGTACCGATGTTTGTGCTCGGAATTCCAGGCGGGATTTCGGCTGCCGTTATACTCGGGGCCTTGTCGATCCATGGATTTCAACCGGGTGAACGGCTGTTTCGCCTCAATCCGGAAGTAGTTTATACGATCATGTGGGGCTTTATTATCGCCAATTTATTGATGGGCTTCCTTGCCATAATTTTAGCCAGAATGATGGCCTATTTGACCCTATTCCCCAAGGGCGTTATTGGGCCGTTGATCTTGATTTTTAGTGTTGTTGGTACCTATGCCGGCACCAACAACATTGCGGAAATTTGGATCATGATGGTCTTCGGCGTGGTGGGCTATGGGATGATCAAATACAATTATTCTCCGGCGGGTGTTTTGTTGGGAATAATTTTGGGTCCAATAGCCGAAACCGGGCTGCGTGACCTGATGACCGTATCGAATGAGGCACCGATTAGCTTCGTCTTCAACACCGAGGAACCGCGGTGGATTTCGATTACGATCATCGTCTTGATCGTTATTGCGATTTATTACGCAATGAAGCCGAAACCCTGGGAGGAAGAAATCGAGGTCGAAGGCGCCAGCCGTATTGATGACTAATATTTCTATTGAATAGGTGCGCACGAATAACCAATTAGCAGGATAGGCATTGTTAGGGGCACTGCATTCCCTTAGACAGCTGTTTTAATTATTGTTCTTTGGGAAAATTATGGCAGAAAATTCCTTAAACAGAATATTTTTAGTTGAAGATGATCCTGATATTCAGGAAATCGTGCTTATGACGCTCAAGGATCTAGGTGGATATGCTGTCGATATCTGTAGCTCTGGGCAGGAAGCTTTGGATAAGATCGTGGGAATCCAGCCAGACCTTATCCTGCTTGATGTTATGATGCCGGAGATGGATGGCCCAACAACGTTAAGGGCCATTCGAGCGATGTCCGAAGTCAAAGATACCCCAGTAATTTTCATGACCGCTCGTAGCCAAACCCATGAGGTAGCCGAGTATATGGAATTGGGCGCGATTGATGTCATCCGTAAGCCCTTTGATCCAGTTACCTTGTGTAATCAGATAGAAAATATTTGGGACCGTTATAATGCCGCATGATCCACCACTAAGTTTGCAGGATAAAGTTCGCCTTCTACGTGAGCGCTATGCAAACTCAGTTGAGGAAAAGCTTATTGAAATAAGCGCGGCGTACGACCGATTGGTCGGCGAAAAGGAAGGCGACGACTTAGCAGCAGCAATTGATGGTTTGGCATCCCCTATTCATAAAATGGCGGGATCAGCACCGACATTTGGCCTTGCTGAATTAGGCGAAACAGCTGCTGAGTCGGAAGAATTACTCATATTGTACAAAGGAAATCCGGATGGGTTTTCTAATGAGCAAGTGTCTAACGTCAGCGCCTATGGAACAAATTAGCGGGATTGCATAAGAGAGGATTTTTAGCTCATCGTAGTGACCGAAGGGAACGAAGATGAGACAGAAATCGCAGACACGTCAGACGGGTGCAGCCAAGGCAATCAAGG
>JABJKH010000121.1 GCA_018660465.1 Rhodospirillaceae bacterium | reverse complement strand
GGGAAAGGATCAAACTGAAAACAATGGAACACCGGCGCTTGCAATACCGCAAATACGCCGCTTAATATCTTGAACCAGATGAGCCAGATCCTCCTTTAGATCAGGCCGGTGATTGTTCCAATTTATATGACGACGGACAATGGCAGGTTCGTGCGCCAATCCAATCGGCTTGTTCGAATGAGCGACCTCCAACAATTACAGTTAGTCGAACTCAATGAATTGAAAAATAAATTTGTTGGAATGGCCGCGCATGATCTCCGCAGTCCGTGTAGTCTGATTAACGGGTTTAGCAATTTGATGGTCGAGGATCCTGACATGGACCTAGCAGACCGGGTCGAATTCACTGGTATCATCAATCAAGTCAGCGCCAGCATGCTCCGGTTATTGGGTGATCTTCTAGATGTCTCCGCGATTGAAAGCGGGAAACTAACGATGACACCTGTCATGGATGACGTCCGAAAATTGGTAGAGGAAAGATCGCAATTGATGGCGGTGGCCGCCGAGTACAAAAATATTGGTGTTAAAACCGAAATGGACAATGTTCCAGATGTGGAATTTGACGGCGACCGATTGGGTCAGGTGATCGACAACTTGATCTCAAACGCGATTAAGTTTTCAGAAAAGGGTACTATAATAACCGTTTTTGTTAATACAGATAATGGATGGGTAAAAATTGCGGTCACAGATCAGGGGCCTGGCATTCCACCCGACGAAATAAACAGCTTGTTCGGCGCTTTTCAGAAGACCAGCGTTCGACCCACTGGGGATGAAAAAAGTACGGGTTTGGGACTGGCGATCGTTAAAAAGATCGTCGCCGCCCACAAGGGAAAGATTGACGTTGAGAGTAAAATTGGCGAAGGAACAACGTTCACCGTTTCATTGCCCTGTGGTGCCTAGAGCCTAAATACCCGCCAGAGATTCGCACGTGTGCAAGGCGGTTTGTTTTTTGTCGATCAAAACCATGATATGGATTTGATCGAATTGATGCTAGGTTGCGGCGAAGAGAGGCGCATCACCGTGGTTAGAGGTGATGCCGAATATGAACTTTGTATAGCCTGGAATGTTATGGTTGTATGAAATCAGATAGGCTAAAAAAGATTGGTGAGGTGCGAGTAATGCTAGCCAAAGACACATACGATTTCAGAGGGTACCTGCAAGAAAAGGGTATTATCTTCTGCTATAGCGGCTATATCACCGAAGACGTTTTGTCCGGAATAGGAAACGCCATCAAAAAAAAGCTGGAACATGAAGCCGCTGATAAGCGGACTTCCAAGGGTTTGTTCTCAATCTTTGTTGAACAGGTGCAAAATGTGATCCGGTATTCCGCCGAAGGGGAACCGGAGAACGTCGAAAATGAGTCGAAGGAATTAAGGTACGGCGTGCTTACAGTCGGCAAGAGCAAGGATAAGGATAATTATTTCGTTTCCTGCGGAAACTTGATAATGCAGAAAGACGTCGAACGTTTAAAGGAGTCGTTAAGTCACATTCAGAATCTCGATAAAGACGGCTTGAAAGCGCTATATAAAGAAACATTAAAGGGCGACACACCCGAAGGCAGTAAAGGAGCCGGCGTCGGGTTCATTGACATTGCCAGACGTGCAGAAAATGGGTTCGAGTTCGATTTTGAAAATGTCGATGACGAGCATTCTTATTTTTGCCTAAAAGCCTACATGTAATTGAGGAGTATGATGATGGAAAATATAAAAATCGAAGGTTCCGAGCGATCGCCCGAAATCGACTTCAATTTCGATACGAACACGTACCTCGTAAAGGGCGAGTCATATCCTGAAGACATCACGGCATTTTATGGTCCGATTATCTCAAAATTCGAAGAACATCTTTCCGGACTGTCTGGAGCAACCATACAATTCACTTTCGAATTGATCTATTTTAACAGTTCGACCGCAAAGGTTCTCATGGGATTATTTGAGACCTTCGATGAAACGGCGGAGAGCGGCAATGATGTGACCGTCACCTGGATTCACGAAGAAGACGACGACAACATGGAAGAAATGGGGGAGGAATTCGGCGAAGATTTAGAGCACGCAAAGTTTGAACTAAAGGCGATGGAGGTCTGATGAGTTTCGAACTTTTCGAAAAAGAACAAAATATTATCGCTGAAGCAAAAGAACTGCTTTCAAACGGAGGAATCAACGACCCTAAATCTCGCGATGCCTTTGCTGAGCTTCTGAAAAATTATGAAAAGCTCTCCAAATCTACAAAAAGATTGGTTCGTGTGAGTGATCGTAATGAGGCAGAACTCAACAAAGTGGCGAAAAGTTTGGACGAAAAGAACGCCATGCTGGAAGGGTTGTCTTCAAAACTTTCAAAATATCTTTCGCCGCAGATTTATGAATCGATCTTTAGCGGTGAACAAGCCGTCCAACTGAGAACCGAACGTAAAAAACTGACTATATTCTTCTCCGATATCAAAGATTTCACTGCAACGACCGATGATCTGGAGCCCGAAGACATTACCTTCCTCGTGAACGATTATCTAACGGAAATGTCGGAAATTGCCCTGAAGCACGGTGCCACCATCGATAAATTTATTGGCGATGCAATTTTAATATTCTTTGGTGATCCGACGACAAACGGTGTGCAGGAAGACGCTTTGAGTTGTGTCCGCATGGCAATCGACATGCAACGTCATATGGTGGGCCTAAGGGCCAAGTGGACAGAAATGGGCTACGCCCGACCCTTCCAAGTACGCATCGGAATCAGTACAGGCTATTGCAATGTTGGCAATTTCGGTAGCGAAGAAAGGATGGATTACACGATCATCGGTGGCGAAGTGAATTTGGCCGCCCGGCTAGAAAGTGTGGCCGATCCTGATGGGATCACGATAGCTTATGAAACCTACGCCCTGGTCAAAGACTTCGTTGATGCAGAGAAAGGCGATACGATTACCGTAAAAGGAATTCACCGCAAGATTAGCCCCTATAAACTAATCGGAATCTTTAAGGACATTAACGAGAAAAGCCGGTTCCTGCGTGCCGAAAACGACGGCATGAAACTGTTTCTAGATTTCGATAAATTGGACGAAGAAACCGGTCCCCAGACTATTAAAGAAATAAAATCGGCCCTTAAGCGACTCACCAAGCTAGAAAAGATGCGTTAATCGCTGGCGAGCGACGGAAAGGTCAGTGTCGGAGAAAGCCTCCAGAACTTTAAAATTTTCGCTCCGCTCAACCGGCCACGAGATACCGTCAAGAGCATCTTCTTCGCTATATCCCGGCATAACCGTCGACAACTGAGCCAGACCCGTTTCAAAAGAAAACCGAGCCCGTTCGGTCACCAATGCTGAAGGCCCTCCACCCAACTTTAAAGATTTTCGAGCTTCGGCATCTGTGCCGGGGCTGGTCACAAAATCGACGTTATCAACAAATCGCCGGGGATCGTGCGGCATTAGAATAATCACCCTCCCGACCAAACACGCAATATCGTGGGCACCGCCACTACCGACCATCCGAAGCTTTGGAGATGAATAGGAACCGATTGCTGTGCTGTTGAGATTGCCGCGCTGATCAACCTGTGCTGCCGATAGCAATCCGACATCGATCCTTCCGGCCTGAAGTTCACCAAAGACCGTTAGCCCATCGGTGATCATCAAAGCTCCCTCGGCAACTGACGGGCTGCCAGTTGAAAGGGGTGGCGTCAAAGGATCCGACCCAATTACGCCTGATTCAAAAATTAACGACATGTCCGGTGCATGTGTGTGCTTGGCGAGTACCGCAGCATCAGACGGTATGCCAATGCCGACAAAGCAGGCATCGTCACTCGAAAGCTCACGCGCGCCGGCGAAGGCAAGTTGGGCGGCAGCCGTTAACTTCATTAGGTGTCCATCCTCTCACGCACTCGCGCTTTCAATTCGCTCCGTAGGTCTTCTCCAATACATCTGAGATATGCCTCTCGATCCGGGCAGTCATAGACCCACGTTTTCAGATAATCCATTAGCGTGTCAGCGTCCCTGGAAATCGTGTCATACATTCGGAAATGTTCGTCATCCCGGCCATAGTCTCCATCCACATACGAAGGGTGTGCCCCCCAAGGAACGAGTGCCACGGCGTTCACACGATGCGCTGGCAGTCGGGTCCGTTCCGGCATGCGGGCAATCTCATCAGCGTCAACGAATCGTTCAACAGTGACGACGATTCGCTTGGAAGCAAGCGCTCCCATAACGGTATCGCCGTCTACGCCGTGAAATTGGATGTTCCCGGCTGTGTCCGCCTGTGGTGCATGAACCACAGCGACATCAGGTGCGAGAGCCGGGATGCAGGCCAAATGGTCCCCCGTGTAGGGGCATTCCATGGTCTCAACCTGGATCGAGGTTCCAGAAAGTTCACCCAGCCTGGCCATATCTCCAAGCTGTAAAATTCTGGAAGGTAGAAAAGGAACCCCAAGTTGAGCCGCGTGAAGGCGCAGCATCATCGCGAAATTGGTCCAATCTTCATATTCAAGAGTGCCGTCCTTAACGGCGCGGCGAAAGGCGTGACTGAGGCCAATGCCGGGATTTCCAAAATAACCGAAGATGATTTTTCGGACAGCCCCCCCGGCGATCATTTGATCGAACAGGATATCCGCGCCCGAGCGACAAATGGTCAAGTCAGTCAATTGTTGCCGAAGGATTTCATGGCCAAGGGCGAACGGCACACAATGTCCAAACCCACCAACAAACACTGTGTCGCCGTTGCTGATGTTTTCGCTGACTGCTTGAGATAGGGACTTTGATTTATCCATCGCGTGGTACCTTCGGCCTGAAATATTACTAAGCCGAAATCTCCTTCTTCGTCAGGGTGATAAGCGCGTTAACATTTTCCAGCTTATTCAAACTCCAAGCAAGTGTGCAAAGTTGATCGCAACTGGAATCGCATCAGATTGGTGCTTTCAAAACCGTAGGTAGAACGCTTCAAAACCAAAAGTTTCGATTTTGATGATGTTGTTGATGGATATGGGCAACTGTTTCATAAGACGCACCGTCTTGACACAGAATAAAACGCGTAACAGAATAAATTTAGTAATATCTGTCGCAATAGTTTGTATCTGGCGGCATTTGTTTGGTGTATAGAACCAGAGATGCTGCGAGCAATCATAGCAACTTCATACAGGGAGAGACCTTAATGCGTTACGGAACACCTATGTTAGTAATGGCCATGGGCTTTGGCTTTGCAATATCCACTCCATCGGCTTCATACGCTGCTGATCAATATTCACTCGCCGTCGGTAGCCTTGGCGGAACCATGGGCCGTCTTGGTGCGGGCATTTCCGATGTCTTTAATAAAAATCAATCCGCGGCTAAATTTGCTGTTTCACCGGGCGGTGGGCGTGCAAATCCGGCCAGGCTCGGCACAGGTGGGGCAGACCTTGCGTTCTCTTTTTCAAACTTCACGGCGACGGCCATCGCTGGTACGACACCGTTTAAAAAGCCGTATAAGAATCTGCGCGTTATCGCAAAATTCTGGGATTCCTGCTATCATCAATATGTCGCCAAGGAACTGTATAATTCGGGCATTAAAAGCTGGGAAGACATCGTCTCGTCGAAAAAAGCCCTTAAAATTGCGCTCGTTAAAAAGGGAACCAGCTCTGAATATACGGGTTATCTGATCTCCAAGTTTTTGGGATCCAGCTATGAAAAAATGGCGAAGCGAGGAGACAAGCAGACGTTCACGGGCGCAGGCGCCATGTCACGCGCGATCCGCTCCAAACAGATCGATATTTATTTTCATAACTCGGGTGACCCGCAAGGCGCGGGCCTTCAGGCCGCCTTGGGGCGCGATCTCAAGTTCATGGGCATGTCCGACAATGTTAAAAAAATGCTCGCCACGCATGGCTACACGCCCTGTGTTATTCCTGGCGGCATTTACAAGGGTAACGACAAGGACACCCATTCAATGGGGCTCTCAGGTGTTCTGCTGACTACTGATAAGATGAGTGCAGACACGGTCTACAGTCTCTTGAAGACCATCAAGAACAATAAAAAAGCACTGTCAGCGGTCCACAAAATCTTCAAAAAGTGGGATCCGAAGCGTGGCGCGGGCGTCAAAGGATTGCCGTTCCACAAAGGTGCGATCAAGTTCTACAAAGAAATGGGCGTAATGTAGGCTCGCAGTCTATCGCGAAACGAAGGTAAATCCCCGTGTGGGTAGCACCGCTGTCCACACGGGGATGATTTAGCCATGACCGATAAAACAGATCATTGGAGCCTTCGATATTTGATTACGGCGCTCGCTGTGGGGATGTCGATTTGGCATATCGTTATTGCCTATACGGGCGGTTACGAACTCATATTTCAGCGCGGGACGTCCTATCTATTTGGGTTAACGCTCATCTTCCTCGTGTTTCGGGAAAATGGGGGCACTAAATACGACGGGTTGATTACCGCCGTACTGGTAGGCTGCGTCGTCCTATCCATTGGCTACCCGGTAACGAACGCGACGTATTTCAATGCCCGGCTGTTTTATGTCGATCCCTTAAGATTGGAAGACTATATTCTTGGAACCATCGCAATTCTTCTCACTCTTGAAGCGGCGCGGCGGACAATAAACAACGCGCTCCCGATCATTGTTGCCGTATTTTTAGTTTATACGTATTGGGGACCGTATTTCCCCTGGGAATTCGCGCACAGAGGCTCCAGCATTGCACACATGATTGACCATCATTATCTCGCGCAGGAAGGCCTTTGGAACCTGCCGCTTGGGGTTTTCTCGATATTCATATTTTTGTTCATTTTATTTGGTGCTTTCCTGGACCGTATGGGCGCAGCGGATTACTACTGCCGGCTGTCGATGGCGGTGGCCGGTCGACTGCGCGGTGGCCCTGCAAAGGCAGCGGTTTTTGCCAGCGCCCTGACGGGCTCCATCACTGGCAGTGCCAATGCCAACGTGGCTACGACGGGCCCGTTCACAATTCCGATGATGAAAAAAACCGGGTTCAAGGCCGAAATTGCCGCCGGCATCGAAACGGCAGCATCCACCGGCGGACAAGTCATGCCACCGATCATGGGCGCGTCAGCGTTCCTCATCGTTGAATTCACCGGCATCAGCTATTGGGAGGTCGTTAAGGTCTCTATTCTTCCGTGTGCGCTTTACTTCCTGTCCGTCTACAACATTGTACATTTGGAGGCGCGCAAGGGGGGGCTCGTCGGCCTGCCGGCCGACCAGTTGGAGCGAACATGGCAAGTTCTAAAGGAGGGCTGGTACTACCTGCTACCGCCCTTCATCATCATCATCGCGCTAATGTATGGCTACGGCGTGCCATTTTCCGGCCTCATTGGAATTTTATCGATCATTATCTTAGCAGCCCTCAAAGGTATGCTGACTCTGTTCCAGAAATCGCGATCTGATGGCATCGGCGCGAGCGATATTTTTGGTTCCGTTAAACGCGGGATCGGCAACATCATTGGCGCGCTAGAAAGCGGTGCCATCCGCTCACTGCCTATTTGCGCCGCGGTTGGTGCCGTGGGCTTAGTCATGGGCACACTTTTCCAGACCGGACTTGGAATTAAGTTCTCAACGATGATGATCTCGCTTGCCGGCGATAATTTGTTCCTGGCGATTGTCCTGGTTGGCGTCGCTTCCTTTGTCTTAGGCATGGGGCTTCCAACCAGTGCCGCTTATATCGTGCTGTCCGTTATGGCAGTGCCAGCTCTTTTGGAGATTGGTGCGCCTTGGTCATTATCATTATTGGGTGCGCACTTAATCGTGTTCTGGTTCAGCTTGGACAGCTCGTTTACCCCACCGGTGTGCGTGCCGGCCTATACCGCCGCTGGAATTGCAGATGCCGACCCGAGCAAAGCCGCTTGGGCCGCTTTCAGAACGGCGAAGGGCATGTACGTAATTCCAGTCATGTTCGCGTTCACACCGATTTTGTTGCTCGACCAGCCCATAGCATTAGCGCAAACAATGATCGCCGCTATTTGTGGATTCTTCGCACTCGCGCCAGCCATTGTCGGTTTCATGTACGTCAAAGTTGAGACTCCTGAGCGCTTAGTACTTGGCGCTGCGGCCCTAGCAATGTTCTGGCCTTCGCTGGTGACACAGCTTGTGGGTGGTGCCATTCTGGCGATCATCTTCATGAGCCAACGCTCTCGTTACGCAAAAATTGAAACTGCCGCTGCCTAATAAAAAAAATGAAGACCTCGCATGACTGCACCTGTTACTGGTCGCATCGTCATGAAAAATGTGGGCTCTCTTCAATTCCTGCTGGCACCTATAACGGCAGTCTATAAGATTAAGAAATTCGGACATTGTTGAGAGATTGATCGATGATTAATGCTGCTATCATAGGCCTTGGGCGCTGGGGACAGATTCTTGTAAATTCTGTTCAAGGCAAAAGTGACAAAATTAAAATCATTGCCGGACGAACCGAAACCTTATCGGATAATGCTAAGGCCTTTGCGGGAAGCCATGGCTTCCCCCTAACCGCAAGTTATAACGATTTGCTACAGCGTAGCGATATTGATGCCGTTATCTTGGTTACCCCACACAGCACCCACGCGGAGCAGGTCCAGCAAGCAGCAGCAGCCGGTAAACACGTATTCTGCGAGAAGCCCTTTACACTGAATAAAGCGACTGCGGAGGACTCAGTGAAGGCATGTCGGGATGCCGGCATTGTCTTAGCCGTAGCGCATAACCGTCGGTTCTACCCCGCCTATCAGGAACTGCAGGAACTTGTCAGGTCTGGCGCGCTTGGAGAAATTTTACACATCGAAGGAAACCACTCAGGCTTCGGCGGTCTCAATAGAAAAAAAGGGGCATGGCGGGTTGATCCCAGTGAAAGTCCGATGGGAGCGATGGCGGGCAAAGGCCTTCACGCCATTGATGCCATGATCGGTTTGGCCGGCCCGATAAAACAGGTCAATGCGATCAGCACACACAAAGTCTTGGATGATTGTGATGACACGACGGCGATGCTGCTCCAGTTTGGCGCCGGAACGAGTGGCTACCTTGGCACAATGGATGCGACCGCATTCATGTGGCGGCTTGCTGTGTTCGGGACAAAAGGTTGGGCTGAATTGCGAAATCATCATCGATTGGTTCGTCGCACGATTGAGGACGGCAATGGCGAAAGTGACAAGAGTGGTGAGGACGGTGAAACGGTTAAAAACTACGACGTCGCCGATACATTGCTTCTAGAATTCGACGCCTTTGCTGACGCCGTAACTGGTGTTGCACCCTATCCCATGACAGATGAGGAAATGATTGCAACTCCAGCACTTTGGGAAGCTGCGGTCAGATCAGCAAAACTCGGCCAAGCCGTCGACGTCTAGGTATAGCCTGGGTCATTTTTGAATTTAATCGCTAACCTTCAAATACGTCCGCTTTGCCTTCACAAAGCGGACGTAAAACTTGGGGAATCATGCTGATAGGACGTTCATCGGGCGGGTCGAACAGGGCTTCGACTTTTTGGGTTAATTACCGGTCCTCCAATTGCCAGGCGGTGGAGGCACCGTATTTTCCCACGTACATCCGGTTGTCACGCACGAAACCGCGCACCTGCAGTTCGCGAGCCTTTCGACATTCGAACTTCAGCACGTCGCGCAGTGCTCCGAGCATGCGCTGCAGGTTTACCTTCTCGCCGATAAAATTATCTGGGTCGGTGGACTGAACGCGGACGCGCACCTTGCGACCGCACCATTTCTTTTTGCGGACGTAAGCCGCGAGAGTTCCGCTCTCGATAAGCTTGCGCCGGCCCTTATGGAATTTAGCGTCCTTTTTTCTGGTCGCGCGATTTTGGGCGGCGGCGGCGATGAGGCCGGCACTGACATCAAATCTATCGACGCTTTCATGCCGTCCCTTTAGAGCGACGAAGGCTCCGGTGTTGGGCAGTTCCAACACGGTTATTTCCTCATCCGCCTGGGAGCCACTGTCCGACCAGATCAATTTGGACGCCGAAACCCTTTCGACCAAATCGCGGCGAACGCACCGGTAATCCGGATCACGGGGCTTGGTGAACCCAGTCTGGGCAACGCTGCCGACGCATACATAGTTCCGGTTCGGAGGCACCCCCCGCCACATCGACCCATGATCCCTGGCGCGGCTTCCCACGCTTCTCCATATCAAGGCCCAGTCCCTGGGCGGTGCCAGCAGTGCCCGCGTGTTCCCGGCCTTGGCTGCCGGGGGGCGGGCGATTATGACGCAGTGCTTTCCGTCTTCCGATCCCGTACCGTACCCGCCGATGTAGCGGTAGCGCCTCGGCAGTTGGGGCTTGAAAAAATATCCCTCCAGGTCGGCTCTTATCCCCTTATCCTTCCAGACAGGAGAAATCGAGCAGCTGGGTTTCAGGTCAAATCCCCGGGCGAACTCTGCGGCGAACTCGTCCAGTGCGGACGGTGGCGTAAGCCCGGCGATCTTTTGCGATCCGGAAAGCTCCAAAAACTGTTGAATTTTCGGCCCGCATTCCCTGACCGATCTCTTGAGCCGTTTCGTTTTGCCCCTTTCGGCCAATCTCTTCAGCCTCTTGGCGCCTGACCTTTCAGAATTTTCGTAATCGTTTGGTGACGTAATTCTGCGCGAGGTTACATACTCCTCGGCGGCATAATTGATGCGTCTGACCCGGTTTATTTGCGGCCTTTCCTTACTTAGCGTCGCCAGCGAGCGCATCATTCCCATGCAGAAAGCCAAATCCTGCGCATTTTTTCTTGAATAGTCGACTGCGTAAGCGGAGGGCGGCTGAGAGAAAACGGCGGCTGCAAAAACTGCCAGCGCCAGCGAAATTACCTTAGTTCCGTTCGACATGTCGCGGTTCCCCTTTCCAAGCGCCGTGGTCGGATAGCCGCTCGTTGGAGCGACCCCATATTGTTGCGGAAATTCCGCCCGTCCACAATAACGCTCGCGCCGTGAAAATCCACCCGCTACTCCGCAAAAATTCATCTCGCGCCACAGCTCGATCCATACGGACATATACTACAAGGCTGAAGTTTGTCATCGAATGTCCAGGTTGGGTCAGCAGCCATCATTTTCAACAGCATGATTTGACGTCCACTTTACCACTTGAAAGCAGACATCAAATTCCAAAATTCGGATTTTACGTTTTCGACTTCCGATATCCGTAGAAAACCAGACGTTATTTTGATGTTCTGGTAGAGTCCGCAAATAGCCATGTGTGGACGGCTCCCTGTTGGCAAGGGTTAATTTGAACGCTGATGCAACGCTTGGTCGGTGCTGCCATGTGTTCGGCCTGTTGATGCGGCACTGTTTGATGGCCGCTGGCCATAATGCTCTCCGCAGATCAGG
>JABJKH010000120.1 GCA_018660465.1 Rhodospirillaceae bacterium | reverse complement strand
TCATAAAGTCGATGCTACCAGGGGCCAGATACACTCCAGCGAGCCCGGTAAACACGACCAGCGACATCACCCGGGGTTTTAGCAACAGCGCGTAGTCTTTCAGACGCGGACCTGCCGCAACTGCAACGACCTCAGGTGATTGCGTTGCAATTACCTGAGGTGGTGCTAAAGGAGCGGCATTATTCTCTACGGTCCGCGCCATCAAACTAGGCCCGGCCTATTGGAAGGTTTTCAAATAAGCGACCACGTCGGCTCTTTGTTTAGCGCTTTTAACGCCTGGGAATTTTGCTTTTGTCCCCGGGAGAAACTTTTCCGGATTAGCCAAAAACTCGATCAAGTTTGCATCCGTCCATGTCAATTTCGCCTTTAAGAGAGCCTTGGAATATGCGTATCCCTTAACCCGACCAGAGGGTTTGCCATAAGAGTCAAATAAATTGGGCCCGAAAAGCATTTTCCCGCCCTTTTTAAAGGTGTGACAAACTGTGCATTGGTTGACCGCGACAATTTTACCGGCAACAGGATCACCATGAGATTCCTGAACTTGTGAAGCGTCTGTCAGAGTTCGGAAGTAAGCAATCAAATCTCTTCTTTGTTCGGCATTCTTGATACCCGCAAAGCTCATCTTTGTGCGTTTGATAAACTTTTTAGGCTTTGTCACAAACTCGGTAAAAGAGGCTTCGTTCCAGATGACTTTCGATGACTTTAAAGCCTTTGAATACCTGTATCCCTTGACTGCCCCGGCTGGCCGATTAATGACGCCATACAGGTTTGGACCCAGTCGATTTTTCCCACCCTTGTTCAAGGTGTGGCACGCCGTACATTTTTTGGCAATTTTTTTCCCTTTAGTAGCGTCACCGGCTACCACTGCGGTAGATGTCGCAACAAGGACAACAGCCGCCGCAAATATGGGAATTATACTCGTAAATTTCACCGCAATCTCCTGATCTGCTTACGCCTTCCATGAGGCGATTTTATACTACTATACATTACTAACATTTTAGCGGGCCAACCTATTTCTTAATTGGGCTTGGTTTTTTGACCTGCTTCATTAGATCATTGTCCCACGTTCCTTTTACGGAGAAGTGAGCCGCTGCACCTTTAAGCACAGCCTCAATCAGGTTGTGATTGACGTAGGCATAGATTCCCGGCTGCAAAAATGTGTAGGTCGCAGCACCGGCAGCGCCGCCAGCAATGAACCAAGTTTCCAACCCGGTTTGTGGATCATCCGTGAACGAGCCACCAGACCAAACATGGTCACCGTGCCCGCCAATAAGGTGCGGCCGGGTGTCCCGGTTGGCTTGGGAATGGATGATCATAACCGTTTCACCAACATTTGCCTTCAAGGCATTGGGGCCCGTCAATGCGCCAATCGCACCATTGAATACAATGTGGCTGGGCGTCAGGGTGGCCATGGTTTCCAAATAGTCAGCGTAATCTTCGCCAGCGGTTTCATACTTTTTATATTCACCTTCGCTATCCTTGGCCACGTAGTAATCCTGCTCGCCGATATAATAAATCCGGTCATAGCGAATGGGCTTTCCAGCTTTATCTTTAAGGCCATCGCGCGGCAGAACCATAATTGCGCCGTTCATGCCATGGGTAACATGATAGGGAATCATCACACCACCAGGCGCACAGTGATAAACGAAAACGCCAGGCTTGGTCGCCTTAAAGCGCAAGACTGTTTCTTCACCAGGTGTAACGTGTGTTAGCCCCCCGCCACCAAGGGCACCCGTGGAAGCATGAAAATCAATGTTGTGCTCCATGGCATTTGACTCCGGGTTAATCAGGGTCAATTCGACGTAATCGCCTTCATGGACAATAACCAATGGACCGGGAACCCAACCATCGTAAGTCAATGCCCAGATTTCAGTTCCGTCATCGTCGAGAACCATTTTTTTCTCTTTAATGACCATGGTAATTTCGACAACCTTTGGTCCGCCCTTGGCAACCTGGTCATGTTTGGGCGCAAACGGTGGGGCAACTAACTCCTGCTTTACCCGCGGCAATTTACTAATATCGGCTGCGGCAATTTGAGTAGCCGCCTCGGCCGAGCGTGAAGTTAATTCGACTGCTAGTGTTCCAACACCGGCGGCAGCCGTACTTGAAAGGAATGTTCTACGAGAGACGCCTTGATTATTTTTAGTCGCTTTATACATTTGAGTGCTCCAGCTCATGGAAATTTAGCCCGGAATTCAGTCTTACTCGGACCGCTTCAGTTCATTCTCACAACGATCATTAAGTTGAGGTCGATATGATGGAGTTCGTTATACAGAACAGATTATGTCTCCGAATTGACCCAAATCAATTTTGGGGACAATTCGGAATCGCTGATGATGAAGAAAGATCAAAAGCTTAGCTGCTATAAATATGATTCTAGTTTGCTGACTTGCCTAACAACGCGAAAGCCAATGTGGTCGACTGGACTGCCGGTGCCGCATCCGCCGGTATACGTTTTATCAACAAAATACGGAACATGGGCTCTCTCATCGCCTTGAACCACTCGGTTAGGGCAAAGATTCGGATCGCTGAGTTGGGCCAATGTCCAATTTCTTCTGCTTTCTTCGTCAGAAGAAAATCTGCACGTCAGTGTCCACTCCCAAACCGAACCCGTCATGTCTGCAATCGACCACGGATTTCTACCATAACCACCAATTTCACGTGTTTTTCGGAACCGGCTAAGCGTCGCCGTGCGGACCGCTTGGCGTTCGTTAATTAAGGTGTCGATGGTGTCTTTGGTAACATCTTTGCCGGCAAATGCCGCGTAGGCCCACTCTTCTTCTGTCGGCAGACGGTACGAATTCCCAGTTTTTTTCGATAGCCAATTGGTAAACTTATAGGCATCGAACCACGATACGCGCGTAACCGGGTGGGAATCTGTCTGGTAGCGGCGTTGCTTCGCTTTATGGGAACAACCACCATCGTTAAAACATCTATTCCACTGCTCGATGGTGATTTCAAATCGGCTAATATAAAAGGGCTGCTTAATGCTGACCGGTTTAGAGTAGTATTTTCTGCCGAGGTAATTGGGCACTAGGATTGTCAAATTATAATCACCCGTCTCGACCTTCGTCATTTCCAATCCGGGCAGGATCTTTGCCGCGTCGTCAACGTTCCTAGTTATTCCCCAACCGACCAGTGCCAAAGACACTAAGCCAATGGAAAAAATTGAAATTATCAAACGGTATCGCACGTCACTCTCCTAACGTTTAGGCTCTGATAAGCATCCGGCCTTCCGAAAACTTTTAAAATAAGCGACACCGGAAACCCCTTTACTCAAGAGGAACGTTCCGCGAGAGATTTCCAAGTTGTAATTATTCTCTTCGTTCATATCACTACACAAACTCATCGAAGTTTAGCCCTGACATACTGCTAAAATTTGGACTAATTAGAGCCGCTTTAATTCATTCTTACGATTAACATAAGATGAGGTCGGCTCGACGAAATTCATTATACAGATCAATGTGATGCCCTAAGTTGACTCAAATCAAATTTGTAGATGTTGTCGGGTTGTTCGTGGGACGAGGCAACGCTGGACAAGTGGCTAACCAACCCGAAGAAATTCGCCAAGAGTAAAGGTCGCAAAACCTCGATGATGTTTATGCATCGTTTTTCCCGACCTTGGGCGGTAAATTCTAAGCTTCGTGCTTGTTTAATTGGATCATGTTTTAATACTCTTGGGGTATGGCCACGTTAAGAGGAGAATTTAGGTGATCAACAATCATATTAAGGTCGAACCGATTGCGACGAGCTGTGGCGCTGAAATCCATGGCGTCGACCTGTCGCAGGAACTCGATGACGAGACACTTGATGAAATCAAACAAGCCTTTCGTGATCATCAGGTGATCTTCTTTCGCGACCAAACCTTGACGGAAGAACAGCATATGGCCTTTGGGCAGCGGTTTGGGACGCTTAATGTTCATCCGCGGTACGTTTCGTTGGCCGACAATCCAGAGGTCTTCCAAATTCGCAAGGATCCTGGAAGCTCGAAAGTCGTCGGCGGCATTTGGCATCAAGATTTGACCCACCTGCCTGAGCCTCCATTGGGCTCCATTCTATACGCGCTCGAAACGCCACCGGTTGGCGGCGACACGTTGTTTGCAAATCAGTACATGGCTTACGAAAGCCTGTCCGATGGTATGAAGCAGATGCTGGCGGGGCTGCGGGCGGTACACGACAACCGAATTCAGTCGCCAAAGATTGCCCAGGCAAAGAACGCAGATATGACGACCAAGTTGCGTGATGACGCGGACGAGGCTGAAGAGCCGGAAAGCGTGCATCCTGTTGTCATCACCCACCCTGAAACCGGATTAAAAGCGCTGTACGTCAACATCGGGCGGTCGCACCGCTTCGCCGATATGACCGAAGAAGAAAGTCGCCCACTTCTCGATTATCTTATCGAACACTCCCACAAACCGGAATTCACCTGCCGGTTCCGTTGGCGCGATGGGTCGGTCGCGTTTTGGGACAACAGATGCCTCCTGCATCGGGCGCTGAACGACTACCCAAATCATAAACGCTACATGAACCGGGTTACGGTTAACGGGGCACGGCCGGTCTGATATCGGCAACGGAGCAAAGGCTGAACCAGTCTTTCATATTTCGGATGAGGTGCTGACTGCCGATGGCCGTGATGCGTTCTTCATCCAGGGCTGATTTTAGACTTCGATCACCTTCCCAGACTTCAATCATGGTGCGTAATTCGGAAGATACGTAAAGATCAACATCCTTGCCCGTGTCTTCGGTACAAAGGTCAACATCATCCTCGGAAAAAACCAGCCACCAAGTCTTATAATGTTCGAGATCGGTAAACGTGAAGCAAAGCACGGTTTCACCGTCTGGCAGGTTATCCGCGTCAATTCGGCGCCGGATATCCCACATCAAAAGCTCTACGTCTAATTCGTCATCAGACATCTGTCCGCGCGCCCAGCGCATTCCCCAAATTGCCAGATTCTCGACAACCGGCTCCAACTCCTTCCCCATAGCCGTCAGGCGATATTCGTGTCCTCTCAGTCCAGACTGACGCCGGCGGATTATGACGCCCTTGGCCTCCAGCATTTTTAGCCGCTTGTTAAGAACAGTTGGAGAAATCCGCGACATCGAATGTTGAAAGTCGTTAAACCGAGTTGTCCCCATCAGCAATTCGCGCAAGATCAACATGGTCCATTTGTCGCCAACGATTTCCGTCGCTTTCGCGACAGGGCAAAATTGTCCATAACTCGTCATTGCCACTCCCTATAACTACACAAAATGTAGCTAAATCATACATATTTGGCAGACTTTCGGAAACCTTTTTGCCCCTCACGAAAAGTTTATGGGCATCACGAAATTAGATACTAGATTTAGGACATAAATGTTGCGAGACTTGGCTTCCGGAATGGTTTTGAGGTACCCCTTATGAAAATGATCCGAAATTTGTTTTTCGTCGCCTTTGGTATTTTTGTTTTTGTCGCCCCCTTGCGTGCCGACAGCGGACAAAAAATTCATCTCAGCGATTCTGTAAAGGCGGCGTTAATGGCAGGAAAGCCGTTGCAAGGTTCGGGCGTGAACCAAAACACCTTCGCCAATAAACCGGTTTTGGTAACATTTTTTGCCAGCTGGTGAAGTGCCTGCCGTGCGGAGTTCGTGCAACTCCGTGAATTTCTAAATGAAAAAGGCCTCGACGAGCTAAGTATAATCGCGATCAGCTGGACCGAAGGCCGTTACGGTGATCCGTCGCCAGCACGCCTTAAACGCATGGTGCGCGAATTTCATCCCGGCATTAAAGTGATCAGTGAAACACCAGACATCGTGAAGGCATTTTCTCCGTTGGTCTACGTTCCAGCGAACTTCATTTTTGATCGCAAAGGGAAGCTCGTATACGGTGACGGCAACCGAGAATACTTGGGCAAGGAAGACGTTGAGCGCCTAATTAAAGGGCTTTAATTTCAAGGGGCTTTAACCACCGGGTTTTTACCGTCGATCCATTTTACGATCCCGTCGGTCACGTTGTAGACCTTCGAGAACCCTGCTTGTTCGGTCAGCATTTGGGACAAGACCGACGTCCTGTTGCCGGTGCGACAAATTAAAATGACGCCTTCCTTTTTGCCGACATAACTTTCAAATTCACCCGGAAATGCACGATTAAAGTTTCCGTTACCATCAAAGGCAGTTATCAGTTTGCTCCCCTCGATCACACCCGTTGATTTCCATTCATCCGGACGTCGGATATCAACGATCTTTACACCCTTCTTCAGCAAAGATTTTAAGGTGGCATTGTCCACGTTGTTGTATTTAGGCAGCGCCACAGCCAACAACTCGACCTGGAATTTCAGGGTCGCATTGGGCGGGATAACGCCGCCGGCTCCCCGCTGACCGTAGGCGAGTTTAGGCGGAATGATCAGTTCCCGCTTGCCACCGACCTTCATGCCCTCGACACCTTGATCCCAGCCGCGAATGACTTGGCCCCCACCAAGGGTAAAATCAAATGGCTTGCCGCGATCAACACTGGAATCAAACTTGGTACCATTCATTAACCAGCCTGTGTAATGGACCGTGACTTTAGAATGACGCACGGCTTCGACACCGGTTCCGGTCACTAAATTCTTCACTTGGAGTTTGCTTGCCGCATGCGCTGTACCAACAACGAAGAGGGTCGCCAAAACAACAAATAAAAAGAATGTCGACTTACGTATCATGAGAATTCGTCCTGCTTAAATGAAACCAATTATTTATCCGCTCACGCCCACTGGCACCTGCAGAGGGGTCTTCCGGCGAATGTATAAGTAAAGGCTGCCGACGAGAACCAAGTTAATCAGGCCTGCAGCCGCAGCATTCGCGTATGAGATTATATAGTTACCATACCAGTCAAAGAACAGCCCTGCCTGATATCCGCCAAACCCCATGCCAAACCAAGCGAGTAAATGCATAAACCCATTGGCCGTTCCCCGCATGTGAATGGGGGTTAGTTCTCGAATGGAAACCACCAGTCCGGTCATCACACCCGCCATAAAAAACCCAAAGAAAACGGCAAGGGCGTAAAATCCAGCTATCCCTTCCATTTGGGTAAACCAGAAGACAAATACAGTTTGTCCCAACGACGCCAGTCCATAGGCGCGAATACCGCCAATGTGGTCCGACATTTTCCCAAACGAAAGTCGGCCGAAAAATCCAGACACATAGATTATTAGGATCACGCCGGCAGCCTGTTCTGCGCCGAGCCCGGCATCCTGGGCAATTGCAACAGCATGGACCATCGCCGTTCCCATACAGGTACAACAAAACATAGACGCAACGCCGACCCAGCCGATGGCTAACTTGGGCCGAACCGGATAAGCTTTTTCTATGTCCGCTACATTTGCCTTCCGCGAAGCTGCCTTGGCCTCTGCCAATCCCGGCGGATTGCGAACCAATAAGGCAAGCGGTAACAAAACCACCCAACACGTAATCCCAAGAATAAAGTAGGCATCGCGCCACCCGGTTGACGATATCAGCAATCCAGCAATGAACGGTATGCCGCCTTGGCCCAAGGCCCGACCAGCGGTTGCAATCCCCAAGGCCAAGCCCTTATTGCGATTGAACCAGTTTCCCACATTGGCGATAAGGGGTGCATCGAAGGCAGCAATTCCAAACCCGCCCAAGATGCAGTAATACAAATAAAATTGCCATAGGGCGGTCTGGGTCGACAATAAGACCAACGACCCACCAACAGCGATAACACCAACAATAATCACGGGGCGGGTAGAGTATCGATCCGATAGCCACCCCATACCGATCCCACTAAAGCCCAAAACAATTGCGCCCGCCATGTAGGCGAACGATGCCTCACCCCGAAGCCATCCAAATTCAGCAATGACCGGCTTTAAAAAGGTCGAAATTGAAATAAGGGCACCTGCGCCCATGCCCATAATCGCAGAGGCTACGATGGTCATGAACCACGCATATCGCGATTCTAATTGGGGTTCTTCGGTACTTTCCATACGCGTCTATAGTCGATGCACATACTCAAAGAAATGGATTTCATTATATTATAGAGCATTAATATTCCCATGATGGTCGGTTTAGGGGAAGAACGAAATTCCCACCTGAGCCAAACGAACGCCCACATTTTTGACCGTTCGCGCCAACCAATGGCGGTGTCACTGCTTTTGAACTGTTACTTGATCGGGCCAAGTTGTATAGTCGAGTAAGTGGGGCTTTATATAAGAGACGGCTCCTCGGGGGATTTCTCATGGGGACACCTCAATCCGGAATATTTATGGAGGGAACTCGCTTCCTCCATGCGTTGGAGTTTAAAGCCGACAAGGGAAAAGACTTAGGCGAAATTACGTCTGCTCTCAGAGTCGCCTTGGAAACGACAGCGGCTGTACCCGTTGAGACGGTCCTTGCCTTTGGTGGAACGCTCTGGAAAGACTTGGCCCCGGCACACGGCCCAACAGAAATTCCCCACTTCGATACGATTGGCAATCCCAACGGCGCCCATGCAATCGGCACCCAACACGATGTATTGGTTTGGCTGGCGGGCGATAGCCATGACGATGTATTGGATGTGGCCCTTACCGTGAACGCATCTCTGGCAACCAGCCTGAGTCTTAGCCTTGATCAACCGGGATTTGTCTACCGGGATTCGCGTGATCTAACCGGATTTATCGATGGCACCGCCAACCCCAAGGAAGACAAGCGACTGGAAGCGGCCTTAGTTCCTGATGGGCAACCGGGTGCCGGAGGGGCGTTCGTGCTGAGCCAAAAATGGGTCCATAGCCTGGCCGCCTTCAATGGACTAACCCAAAAAGAACAAGAACGCGTAATTGGACGCACAAAACCCGATAGCATTGAACTTCAAGGAGATGCGATGCCTGCCGATTCTCACGTCAGCCGAACCGATGTGAAGCAGGATGGTGTGGCCTTAAAAATTTATCGAAGAAGTTTCCCCTTTGGTGGCGCAAGCGAACATGGGCTCTATTTTCTCGCATTTTCCTCCGACCCGCAGCACTTTGATATCATGCTTCGGCGCATGTACGGCATCTCTGAAGACAAACTCCATGACCGACTGACGGAATTTTCCGAAGCAATCACCAGTTCATACTGGTTCGCGCCCTCGTCTGAAGACCTGAAAATAGTCCTAACATAATATTATTTTAATTTCCTTCGACGGAATTCTATCTCTCATCCGTTCAATCTCCAGTACCGCGTTACATGCGGAACATTTTGGATTAGGAGATCCCCCCATGAAAAAGACCCCCCTTTTACTTCTCGCTGCAGCTGCCTTGTTAACAACAACTGCAGTCATTGCCGCACCCGATGGTCCTGGCTACCGTCAAAACCGCGGCGAACATCGCTTTAATCAAATGGATGCCAACTCAGACGGCGCTGTTTCCAAACAGGAATATCTTGCCGGCCGGACGGCCCGGTTTAAAGAAGCCGACGCCAACGGTGACGGGAAATTGACGCAAGCCGAACTCGAAGCTGCCATTATTAAACGTATCACCGAACGGGTGAAAGATCGCATGAAAGATCGTTTCGCGCGCTTGGATACGGATAACGATGGCACAATTTCGGAAGAGGAAATGAAGGCCCGCGCCGAGCATCGGTTCGGAAAAAGGGACCGCGACCGCGACCATCAAATAACTCCCGGCGAAATGCGTCATAGAGGGCACAAGGGCGGGCACGGCGGTGACCATCATAGAGGTGGCCATCACAACGGTGGCAATAAAGTCGACAAAAGCTAGTTAAACCGGACATGCCCCCCGATGAGGCGTACACTGACTAATCATGTCCGACCGAAAACTCTTAGATGCCGAGTTGATGAAACAGGTAGCGGCAGGCGATCAATCCGCCTGCCGCAGCCTCGTCGAACAACATTTGCGTGGTTTGGTGGGTTTATCGTATCGGATGCTGAGCGATATGGCGGCTGCCGAAGACGTTGCGCAAGAAACTTTCCTGCGATTATGGCGAACAGCCAATCGGTGGAAGCCCGAGGCCCGGATCAGTACTTGGCTCTATCATGTCGCCCACAATCTAGCAATCGACGAGATCAGGAGACGGGGCCACATGAGCGACCAAGAAGCGCCAGACACGCCAGATCCGTCAGCAAATCAATATGCGGCGCAACACCAAACTCAAGTCGCAGATCAGGTGGAAGCCGCCTTGGTGCAATTGCCGGTTCGCCAACGCACCGCAATCACCTTGGTCCACCATCAGGAGTTAAGTAATATTGAGGCAGCCGAGATTATGGAGATCAGCGTCGATGCCTTGGAAAGTCTACTGGCAAGGGGCCGGCGTAAATTGAAAGAACTTTTAATCGACCGGAGACGAGACCTGGTTGGAGAAATGGAATGAGCAACGGCAACAAAGATATCACCAAAAGTAAAAATATTCGGCGCGTGCGCGAACTTTTGAATACCTACGGCGCAGATCGAAACCGTTGGCCCGAAGGTGCCGCCGATGGTGATTTGGCACCGCGCGAACACCTGGACGAGGCCCGCGCATTGTACCAAGATGCCTTGGCGCTCGACGCACTTTTAGACCAAGCCCCGTTGCCGGAACCATCGCCTGAACTCAAGGCCGATATTCTCGCCGGCACATCACCCAACCCCTGGCAGCAATGGCTCACCCTGTTGTGGCCGTTTGGCCCGGTGTGGAAGCCCGCTTCAGGCTTGGCGATGGCGATGGTCCTGGGGCTTTATATCGGCACCTTGGCACCGGAGACGAATGATGTTTTGACCGCCGAACTCGACACCTTGATCGCCGGTCCGGCCTACAACCTGGAGGGACAATAAGCCATGCGAACGTCGCGCAAGCTTTCGATCGTTTTAGCAATCTCACTGGCCCTCAACCTCTTTCTAGGTGGTACCTTTGTTTCTCACTGGATGTTTGGCGACACGTGGAAAAGAGATGGATTTAGGGGGCCTTTGCACCACACCGCCGCGCGTGAAAAATTAGGCTCAGAGCACCAAGGTATGGTCGATAATATCTGGCAGCAACATCGCCCGATGATCCGTGAAAATGTCGGTGCCATGCGCGATGCCCGGCGCGTCGTTCGCAATACCCTGATTGCTGATCCGTTCGACCGCAAGGCCCTAGATAAAGCCTATGCAGACCTTCACCAACGCCTGCTTGAGGCCCGCTCATCCATGGCCAAGTCGATAGGCGATGTTGCCGAAAAACTTCCAGCAATTGAGCGCCAAGCCTATTTCAAAGAAGGTTTTAGGCGTTTTAGGCACGGTCGTCATATGAGGGGACGCAGCGAGCGTTAGTTGTCTTCTTCGATCCGTTCCATATCTGCGTCACTAAGCCCAAAGTGATGACCGATCTCGTGAATGAGAACGTGGCGAATGATGTGTCCTAGGTCCTCACCCGACGCACACCAATATTCCAACAACGCCCGGCGATAGAGAAATATCATATCGACCCCCGGCGCTGGATCGGAAATGCTTTTGTTGCCAATCGCAACCCCATGATAAAGCCCTAAAAGGTCAAACGGGGTTTCCAAACCCATCGTATCCATGGTTTCATCATCGGGAAAATCGGCAATGCGAATCACCACCCCTTCCACGTGACGGCGCAGTTCATTTGGAATTCGGTCGAGCTGCCACTGGGCAATGGTTTCGATTTGTTCCAAGCTTGGCGGGGAAATGCTAGCATCCGACATGACGACATATTAACCGGAGACGGGACCTGAGAAAACATGGTTGAGAAAATAAACGAAGAAGACCGTAAAGACCTGCTGGATGAATTAGATGGTTGGTCCGATGTTGACGGACGCGACGCCATTTTTAAATCTTTCAAATTCGAAAATTTTCGCGATGCCTTTGGCTTCATGACCCGGGTGGCCATGGTGGCTGATGATATGAACCACCATCCGGAATGGTCTAATGTCTATAACCAAGTGGATGTCACCCTCACCACCCACGACGCCGATGGCGTGAGCCTAAAGGATGTGGAACTTGCCATGTTTATGGATGAGACGGGATGACCGAGCTTATTTGGCAACCCTCTCAAGACCGCATCGATAACGCAAACATCACGACTTTGATCACGGCGATTAACAGGACCTGGGGCGCGGACCTTGCTGATTATGCGGACCTTCATCGGTTTTCCATCGATGAGATGGAGAAATTCTGGGCGTCGTTTTGGGATTTCTCCGGCGTAATTTCTAAAACCAAGGGCGAACGCGTTCTTCTCAACAGAGACAAAATGCCGGGCGCTGAATGGTTCCCGGACGCGCGGCTGAATTATGCCGAAAATCTATTACGTCGCCGGGATGACAATGACGCCTTGGTGTTTTGGGGTGAAGATCGGGTAAAACGTCGGCTTTCCGGCAACGATCTCTATAATGAAGTTTCCCGTGTTAAACAGGCGCTGGAAGCGGCTGGTGTCACATCAGGGGACCGGGTTGTCGGCTACCTGCCCAACATGCCAGAAGCCATTATCGCAATGCTGGCTGCCGTCAGCCTCGGCGCAATTTGGTCGTCCTGTTCGCCGGACTTTGGCATTCAGGGCGTGCTCGACCGCTTCGGTCAAATCGAACCCAAAGTGATCTTCGCCGTCGATGGATATTTTTATAACGGCAAAGAACACGACTGCCTGGAGAAATTAGCGACGATCCTGGAAGGGCTGCCAACGGTGGAAAAAACCGTGGTGGTGGAATACCGAAACTCCGATCCTGACATTACGCCAATTAAGAACAGCGTCAGCTGGAATGATTTTTCTGAGAAGTTTCAACCCGCCGACATTACCTTCCTTCAACTGCCCTTCAACCATCCACTGTTCATTATGTATTCATCCGGCACCACGGGTGCGCCCAAGTGTATTGTCCACGGCCATGGCGGATCGCTGCTACAATTGACCAAGGAACATCTGCTGCAAGCCAACGTAAAAAAGGGCGACCGCTACGCCTATTTTACCACCTGCGGCTGGATGATGTGGAACTGGCTGACGGCGGTTCTGGCGTGCGAGGCGACAGTGCTGCTGTATGACGGATCGCCGTTTTACCCAGATGGGAACAGGTTGTTTGATTTTACCGACGCCGAAGAAATTACCCATTTTGGTACATCGGCGAAGTTCATCGATGCGGTAAACAAAGCAGGGCTAAAACCCAAATCCACCCACAAACTGACCACGTTGAAAGCAATTCTTTCGACCGGGTCTCCCCTGGTCGCCGAAAGTTTTGATTTCGTCTACACCCATATCAAACAAGACCTGCACTTGGCGTCTGTATCCGGTGGCACTGACATCATGGGGTGTTTCGTATCCGGCAACACGACGGCGCCTGTTTGGCGAGGTGAAATTCAGGGACCAAGCCTCGGCATGGCCACAGATGTATTCGATACCGATGGCAACCACATGCCCCAGGGTAAAGGAGACTTGGTCTGCACGGCCCCGTTCCCATCGTTGCCGGTGGAATTCTGGAATGATGCGGATGGATCAATCTATCGAGGCGCCTATTTTGAGCGCTTCCCCAACATTTGGCACCACGGCGATTATGCGGAATGGACTGAACATGGCGGCATGACCATCTACGGACGATCCGACGCCACCCTGAACCCCGGCGGTGTGCGCATCGGCACCGCAGAAATCTATCGTCAGGTTGAACTTCTGGATGAGGTCGTTGAAGGAATCGTTGTCGGCCAGGAGTGGGACGATGATACCAGAATAGTTCTGTTCGTCGTGTTGCGACCTGAGCGTAAATTGGACGACGCGCTGATCGACAAAATCAAAAAACAAATTCGCGCCAACTGCACCCCCCGCCATGTGCCGCGCAAAGTCGTCCAGGTTGCCGACATCCCCAGGACCCGTAGTGGCAAGATCACGGAACTCGCTGTCCGCGATATCATCCACGGTCGCGCCATAACGAACCGCGAAGCCCTGGCGAACCCGGAGGCCTTGGACCTCTATAAAGACCTGGAAGAACTTCAAGATTAATCTATAAAGGCGCCCATGCGAGGATATTTTGGCATTGGCGTTGAACGCATTTCAAAGACCATGAACGTGGGCAGCCTGTTCCGCTCGGCCCATGCGTTCGGCGCGGACTTCATGTTTACGGTCGCCGCGAACTACGACCGTGCCGAAGGCAGTAAGTCTGATACCTCCGACGCGCCGGGCCATGTGCCGTTTTATGCGTTCCCAGATACGGCTTCATTGGTGCTGCCAGAAAAGTGCTCGTTGGTTGGGGTTGAGCTTTTGGACGATGCGGTTGATCTGCCAAGTTTCCGCCATCCCCAGCGCGCCGCCTACATTTTGGGGCCTGAGCGCGACTCCCTATCGCCGGAATTGGTCGAACGCTGTGACCTGACGATCAAAATTCCGACAAAATTCTGCGTCAATGTTGGAATCGCAGGAGCAATAGTTATGTATGACCGGATTATGAGCCTCGGCCGCTACCCCAACCGACCCGTCACACCCGGCGGGCCGATTGAGCCTTTGGCAGAACACGTGCACGGCGACCCGGTCATTCGCAATCCGATGAACAAGTTTAAGGCCCCCCCACCAACCAACATGGCGCCGCTTGATGAGGTTGAGAATTGAAATTTTTAGGATCCCTATTTCTAGTTTTAACCGTGTTATTGGCGACGCCCGCCGACGCCAAGTTCATGGACAACCACGGCAGTTGGAGTGCGTTTAAGGCAGGCAAAGTCTGCTACATCGCGACCGAGCCAAAGAAATCCGTCGGCAAATACAAAAAACGCGGCACAGTGGCGTTGGTTGTGACCCATGGCCCTGGCAAAAAAGAAATCGGCGTGGTGAGCGTACAGGCGGGCTATACCTATAAAAAAGGCAGCAGCGCGGTAATCACAATCGGTAAGACCAACATTAAGATGTTCACCGATGCCGATACCGCCTGGGCCGCCAAGCCCAAGACCGACAAGGTCTTGGTCGCTGCAATGAAGGCTGGCGCAGAATTGGCCGTTCGGGGTCAATCCAGCCGCGGCACGAAGACGACCGACCTCTATTCGTTAAAAGGTTTTACCGCCGCCTACAAAGCCATCAGTAAGGCGTGTAAGGTAAAGGGATGACGGACCAAGCCCTCAAAAACCTGATCGGCCTTAACCGGGACGAATTGATCGCCGAGATCGTCGCCATTGGTGAAAAACCGTTTCGGGCCAATCAGTTGTGGCATTGGATGTATCATCGGGGCGAAACTGACTTCTCCGAAATGACGACCTTGTCCAAAGAGTTTCGAAAGACTCTCGCCGAGCATTTTGTTGTCCGTCGACCCGGCGTGAGCAAAGAACTCACATCCAAGGATAGTTCGCGGAAATGGTTGTTGGAATTTACCGATGGTAACGCAGCAGAGACCGTCTTTATCCCTGAAGAAGATCGCGGCGCACTGTGTGTGTCGTCGCAGGTCGGCTGCACCTTGACCTGTTCGTTCTGCCATACTGGCACCCAGCGCATGGTACGGAATTTAACGCCAGGGGAGATTGTCGGCCAGGTCATGCTGGCCCGGGACAGTTATTCAGAATGGCCGAGTGGGTCCGATGATCGATTGCTTAAAAACATCGTGATGATGGGCATGGGCGAGCCGTTGCTGAATTACGACAACGTCGCCAAGGCATTAAAGATTGTCATGGATAATGAAGGCATCGCGATTTCGAAGCGCCGGATTACGCTGTCCACCTCGGGCGTGGTACCAAAAATTCGCCAATGCGGGGCGGAACTAGGCGTGAATCTAGCGATCAGTCTGCACGCGGTAAAAGATGAACTCCGCGATGTGCTGGTACCGATCAACAGGAAGCACCCGATTAAGGAACTGCTGCAAGCGTGCCGTGAATATCCGGGGTCCAGCAATGCCCGGCGCATTACCTTTGAATACGTGATGCTGAAAGGCGTGAATGATTCCCTTGCCGATGCGCGTGAACTGGTGCGGCTGATGAAGGACATGCCGGCGAAGTTTAATCTGATCCCGTTTAATCCGTGGCCGGGGTCGATTTATGAATGTTCTGAGCGCAAAACCATGGCGCGGTTTGCAGACTTCATCAATGATGCGGGGTTTTCCGCCCCTATTCGCGCGCCCCGAGGTCGCGACATCATGGCCGCGTGCGGGCAACTTCGTACCGACAGCATCCGCGAACGCCGGGTTTCTGAGGCAGTTTAAATCCCTATCTTGAAGTTTTGATCTTTATCGGTGTTTTCACATCGGGGGGTATACGGTATACGTGGCCCAACTGAATCTAGTTTAACAAAGGGGACGATCATGCGGATCATCTTTCACGGCCAGCAAGCTTTCGGCAAATCAGTTTTGGAGGCGCTTCTTGATCGCGGCGAAGATATCGTCGCGGTATTCTGCGCGCCGGATAAAGAAGGCGGAAGGCCCGATCCCCTAAAAGAATTCGCCCTGGAGAAGGGTCTGCCCTTGCACCAGCCCGCGTCCTATAAGAATAAGGAAGCGGAAGAACTGGTCGCATCGTACAATTCTGACCTTTGTGTCATGGCATTTGTCACCCTTTTTGTGCCCGAAGAAGTTCTCTACATCCCGACCCATGGCACAATTCAGTATCACCCGTCCTTGCTGCCCATGCACCGGGGGCCGAGTTCCATCAACTGGCCGATCATCCAAGGCTCAACCAAGACCGGCCTCAGCATCTTCTGGCCAGACAACGGCTTGGACGAAGGTCCGATCCTAATGCAAAAAGAATGTGAGATCACACCGGATGATACCTTAGGTACAGTCTATTTCGATAAGCTGTTCCCGATGGGCGTCGAGGCCATGTTGGAAAGTGTTGATTTGGTCAAAGCGGGCAATGCGCCCAAGGATGTCCAAGACCTATCCAAAGGCTCTTATGAAAGCTGGGCTAAGGCTTCTATCGCCGAAGTCGATTGGTCTAAACCAGCCGCCGAAGTTCATAACCTTATTCGGGGAACAGATCCTGCGCCGGGTGCCTGGACGATGAATGAGGGCAAAAAACTGGGGCTGTTTGATTGCAGGCGCGTTGATGATGCGGCGGGTGACGCGGGCACGGTTATCGCGGTTGATGACGACGGCATTACCATTGCAGCCGGTGACGGCGGCGGTGTGCGGCTCGGACGTGTTCGGCCTGAAGGTGAAGGCAAGATTGCCGGGAAGGACGCCGGAATCGCGGTTGGGACGAAGCTGGGCGCGTAATGGGTACATCTGTCAAAAAAGTCGTTCTGGCCTATTCCGGCGGACTGGATACGTCCGTCATTCTGCGCTGGCTGGAAGATACCTACGGCTGCGAGATTGTTACCTTTACGGCGGATATTGGCCAAGGTGAAGAACTCGACCCAGCACGGGAAAAGGCCGAAGCCTTTGGCGTGAAAGAAATTTTCATCGAAGACCTGCGCGAGGAGTTTGTGCGGGATTACGTCTTCCCGATGTTTCGCGCCAACACGATTTATGAAGGCACCTATCTGCTGGGCACCTCCATCGCCCGGCCCCTGATCGCCAAACGCCAAATTGAAATCGCTGAGGAAGTCGGCGCGGATGCGGTTTCGCATGGCGCGACCGGAAAAGGCAATGACCAGGTTCGATTTGAACTTGGGTACTATGCGTGCAAACCAGACATTAAAATTATCGCCCCGTGGCGGGAATGGGATTTAAATTCTCGCACCAAGCTCATTCAATACGCGGAGTCTCGGCAAGTCCCTGTGCCGACCAATAAGCGAGGCGAGGCGGACTATTCCATGGATGCGAACCTGCTGCACATTTCCTATGAAGGACGCGTGTTGGAGGATCCATGGGTGGAACCTGATGAGGCCATGTTCCGCTGGACCGTGTCGCCCGAGTCTGCCCCTGATAAACCAACTTATATGGAAATCGATTTTGTTGCGGGGGACCCTGTAGCAATTGATGGAGAGAAGCTATCTCCCGCTAACTTATTGGAACGGTTAAATAAAATTGCGGGGGCCAACGGTGTCGGCCGCAAGGATATTGTCGAAAATCGGTATGTCGGCATGAAAGCCCGGGGTGTATATGAAACCCCCGGTGGGACGGTTCTATTGGAAGCACACCGCGCCATTGAATCGATCACCCTAGACCGCGGTGCCGCCCACACCAAAGACACGCTAATGCCCCAGTATGCTGAGCTAATTTACAACGGCTATTGGTTCTCACCCGAGCGCAAAATGCTACAAGCCGCCATTGACCAAACACAGGAACGGGTCACCGGCACCGTGCGTCTAAAACTCTATAAAGGTAACGTCATCGTTGTTGGTCGAAAATCACCCCATAGCCTTTATGATGAGGACTTGGTGACGTTTGAAGAAGACGACGTTTATGACCAGCACGACGCCGAAGGGTTTATTAAACTCAGCGCGCTCCGGCTTCGCATGGAAAAGCTTTCCAGGGATAAGTCGTAACGTCTCACTGAATTGTATTTGGGAGGCGGGCGTTAGGATTTATTTAGAGCATTGGCCAAGCGCTCTCTCAGTTCCGGCACCACGTCGGCTTCAAACCAGGGGTTTTTGCGAAGCCAAGCGGTTGTGCGCCAACTGGGGTGAGGTGTTGGGACGATGCCCGGTAAGTAATTCCGCCAATTTCGGACAGTTTCGGTCATCGTCTTGGCTGCAGTTTTCTTGAGATAATATTTTTGGGCGTAACTGCCGATCAGGAGTGTTAGCTCTAACTTCGGCAATGCCTCCAACAACGGTCCGTGCCAAAGTGGAGCACATTCTGGGCGCGGGGGGTTATCGCCGCCGTTCGATGCCCGACCTGGATAGCAGAATGCCATTGGGATGATGGCCAGTCGATCTGTTGAATAAAACGTATCGCGGTCCATACCCAGCCAATCACGGAGACGGTCGCCCGACGCATCATTCCATGGCACCCCAGAATTGTGGACCTTGGTTCCCGGTGCCTGCCCGATCATCACAACCCGGGCCTTGGCAGATGCCCGGAGTACGGGCCGGGGTCCCAGCGGCAAATGCTGATCACATTCCCGACAGTCGCGAACCTGGGCAAGGAGGTCACTGATAGCCATTCGTGATCACCATCCATCTGCAAGGATTTTTTCGACATACGCTGGCACCACCTTGGTCGCGGGACCGTATATCGCTTCAGCGAACATAGTCGCTCCCTCTGAGGGTTCAAGATTGAGTTCCAAGGTGTGTGCGCTACCGGCACCTCGGACGTGCTGAACGAAGCCTGCGGCGGGGTAGACGTTGCCTGATGTGCCGATAGAGATAAAAAGGCCGCATTTGCCAAGGGCTGCATAGATACGATCCATTTCCATTGGCATTTCGCCGAACCAGACGACGTTTGGGCGCAGTGTTCCAACGGCCTCACAAGCAACGCAAGCCTGATCGGATTTGATATCCTCGGCCCAATGAACGATATCACCGCAGCCCTCACACCTGATCTTCAAAAGCTCACCGTGCATGTGCAAAAGGTTTTCTGTGCCGGCAGTTTCGTGAAGATTATCAACGTTCTGGGTCACCACCAGCACGTCGCCGGGCCAATCACGCTCTAGTCGCACCAAAGCGTCATGGGCGGCATTCGGGCGGATATTATCGGAGTTAAGATTAGCCCGTCGGGTGTTGTAAAATTCTTGAACTCGCGCCGGGTCGCGTTTGAAAGCATCCGGAGTAGCGACATCTTCGATGCGCACCGTTGCCCAAAGGCCGTCCGCATCACGGAACGTCTTTAGGCCGGATTCCTTTGAAATTCCGGCCCCGGTGGAAACGACGATGCTGGGGTGGGTATTTGCGTCCATTGTCTTCTTGCTGCCCTTTTGTTTCTGCTGGATAATCCAAGCCTTAGGTGTTCTTGCTCGATAATTCCAACCTTAGGGAATACCAGGAGCGGGTCATGGTCAAAGTTCTTTTCGTCTGTCTTGGCAATATTTGTCGATCGCCAACGGCAGAGGGAGTCTTTCGGACCCTTGTCGAACGCGAAGGCTTGGCCAATAAAATTAGTATCGATTCAGCGGGGACCGGCAGTTGGCATGTGGGCGAGGCCCCCGACCGCCGCGCCACGGCGGCGGCTCGAATGCGCGGTGTCGACTTGAGCGAACAGCGCGCCCGCAAGGTACAGATTTCCGATTTTCAGAATTTTGATTACGTGCTGGCCATGGACGCAGACAATTACGCGAGCCTTTCCGGCTCTTGCCCCCCAGGAAAAGAAGATCGGTTGCGCTTATTCTTGGACTTTGCTCCCAACGCTGGACGAAACGACGTCCCTGATCCGTACTATGGCGGTGGGGGTGGATTTGATTTGGTGCTGGACTTGGTTGAAGAGGCATCTCAGGGGCTGCTGGCGGACATTAGAGAACATCATTTTTAGGGACTTATGGTCGTGAAAGCGTCGATCATTCAACGCATATCCGCAGCTGCCGACGATCTCCCGACGAAATTTTCACCCTTGGAGGGTGGATGCATCGGCGATGTCTTCCGGGTCGACCTCAAGCACGGCGGAGCCATCGTTGCTAAAGTGGGTGAACTTGGTGGTGGATTGGCCATCGAAGGCATGATGCTCGATTATTTGGCGCGGAACAGCCGACTGCCCGTACCCCAAGTCCTCTATGCCATGGACGATTTATTGGTCATGAGCCACATAGATGGCGGCGATGCATTAAACCCTCAATCTCAAAGGCATGCAGCAGAGCTTCTGGCAAACCTGCATGGATTGACCGCAGATCAATTCGGTTTTCCGATGGATACACTGATTGGCGGGTTGGTTCAGCCCAACCTCTGGACCGATCATTGGTGCGAATTCTTCCGCGATCAGCGACTCTTGTATATGGCGCGGCAGGCCTTAGACGCGGGTCGGTTACCTCGGCGATTGATGAGACGTATAGAGTCATTGGCAGAAAAGTTAGAGACTTGGATTGACGACGCCGCACAACCCTCTTTACTTCACGGCGACCTGTGGACGGGCAACGTGCTGTGTAAGGGCAACCAAATTGCCGGGTTCGTTGATCCGGCCGTTTATTATGGTGATGCGGAAATTGAGCTCGCGTTTAGCACTCTGTTCGGAACGTTTGGTGAGCCATTTTGACAGGTATACCGAAATTCGACCCCTTCAACCCGGATTCTTCGAGGAACGTCGGGATATCTATAACCTCTATCCCCTTCTGGTTCACGTCCGTCTATTTGGCGGAACGTATGTAGGCTCCGTCGAAAAAACACTTAGCAAGTTTGGGAGTTAACGGGGAGCCAACTCGTAGTCTGCCAGGACCTCATAGTGCGCCCCTTCATGGCCCAAATGGCTACGGAAGAGGGTAAAATTTTCGACTGAAAAAGGGCTGCTTACAAAGCCGAGATTGCTCTCGAAAAAGGGGGCTATTTTGTCGGCTCGGGTTTTTTTAAACCGTGCCAATGTAATGTGCGGGGTAAACTTTCTCTCCTCAGGCCCATAGCCCAGGCGCGAGATTGTAGACTCGACGCTTGCCTGTAACGGGTCCAATTCTTGTGGCTTCTCGACACCGGCCCAAACCGAGCGCACGCCCTTCGAACCCCCGAAACAATCAACGCCGGCAAGAGAAAGATTAAAGGGCGGGCACGAAATATCGGCCAAGGCATCGTTTAAATCTTCGACATCTTCGCCATTCACATCGCCAACGAAACGAAGGGTAATGTGCATATTTTCAGGCTTCACCCATCTGGCACCAGCGATTCCAGAACAGAGAGCCTGCAGCCGAAGCCTAATGTCAGAGGGTAGAGCAAGGCCCACGAACAGGCGCATTTTTAACTCCCCAAAATATTTATAACGATATCGTTATGTTTCGCTACAGAAACAACGTTAAAACGCCGGTATAACTATACAAACGAGCATTTGAAAACTCGCCCCCCGCATAGAATCCGATCAAAGGAACGTCACCCAGGCACTCCCGGATCAAAGCCATTTCCCGGCCTTCTTCGCCAAACATATTGGCGCTCCGTGCGATACATGAACAATACACACCGCCACGGGCCGTACCGGACAGTCGGTTTTTAATAATTTCTACTGTGTTTACAAGGTCTTCCTGGGCTGTATCGGGGTCTCTCCGGACAAACATGACCCGGTCGCCGGTTTGAATGTTTCCACCAACTGCGAGCCAACCCCGGGTGGGGTCGATTCCAACCAAATCCCGCACCATGTAATCGCCTGTGTCCGACCCTTCGATGGGAATTGCGGCATGCACGTAACCTGCGACCCGGTTAAGGTCCCGCGATAACAGCTCTCCAATGTCATTTTTGAAGACATCGAGCGCTTTTTCTCCATCCAATCCGATGATGACGTTATCGATTGAGTCGGAAACGAGATGACTTTCCCCGACCGGCACGCACCCCTGGCTGAGGCCGGTTGATACCTGAACTTCGGGTGCGAATAAAATTCCTGAAATTCCGCCACTGGTGACTTCATCTGCTACTTGGCGTGATTTGTCGCGGGTCGATGTTAACCCGCCGACCAAAAAACTGCTGCTGGTTTCCGCTAGATTTTGCACAAGTAGCGGGGACTTGGCGTTGCTGGGATCTGCATGAACGATCCCAAGTGTCGGGTTGCGTTGCCCCATCCAAGTCGTTATTTCGCCAGAGATATTTTCAAGCGTGTCCGTGATGGTTGGGAGCACCCTAAACTGATCTTCCGGCAAAGTTGTCAGCATGGCGGCAGCCGCCGGGCGATTAAAAACTTCCTTCGCATCGACGCAGATGCCCATGGCGGCGGCACCGACCCAATGGGGAACACCCGTGGTCTGGCGTAAATATGTGAGGATGCTGGATAAGTCCCCTATTAAGGGTTCAGTGACATACAAAAACCCAAGCGACGCATCTTCTAATCCAGTATCCAGCAATTGGTCGGCGCAACTTTTTGCAACGCCCGTCCAGTCTTCGGCCTCTGCAAATGCTGTTTTGAACTGGGACATAAAAATTGTCTCCTGCGAGCGTCTAATCGGGCAAAGACTAATATTGCTAGAGTACCGCTACTGAGTAGGAAAGTCAGCCTCGTTAACCAAAAAATTAACGGACGCTCCTTGCCTGGGATACAAGCCTTTGAATGAAGGGGAGAATGTTCGTAACGATGACGCCTACCCCTTCTGCATTTGGATGAATGCCATCTGCTTGGTTTAAATTTTCGTACGTCGCAACGCCATCCAAGAAAAATGGGTAGAGTGCAATTTCGTATTTGGCTGCGATGCGTCCGAAGATAGCGCTGAATTCTTGCCCATAATCGGCCCCCAAATTCGGTGGCGCACGCATTCCCACCAATAGAACAGCGAGTCCTTTGCGTTTTAATGCCGAAACAATGGCGTCTAAATTAGCCGCTGTAGCTTTAGGATTAAGCCCTCTAAGTCCATCATTGGCCCCCAGTTCAATCACCACGGCATGAGGCTTAGACGCGAGTGACCATTCTAACCGAGCGCGCCCCCCTGCCGATGTATCGCCGGAAACCCCGGCGTTTAGGATGCGGACTGACGTACCGCCTTTTTTTAAGGCCTGTTCCAGTTGGGCCGGAAAACTATCCGGCTCAGCCAAGCCGTATCCGGCTGTTAGGCTATCACCCAGGACAAGAATACGAATTTCCGGTTCCGCGCTTACTGGCAATGTGCACAATAGGACTACCAAAGCAGGTGCGGCGTTGACAAGCCGTGATTTGAAGACATATCGAAAGAACAATACGATTCTTATTAAACGGTGCATCATCTATGCCTATGGACCAACAGCGACCGGACGCAGACCTTAATACAGCCGTTCGCTTAAACAGTGTTCACCTTAAGCTGGCAAGCCAAGCGGGTGAGGTCAACATACTAAGGGGAATTGATCTCTCCATCGGGTCTGGAGAAACGGTCGGCGTTGTCGGACCCTCCGGTTCAGGCAAGACAAGCCTGTTGATGGTCATCGCTGGCTTGGAACAAGCGACGTCTGGGAGTGTTCATGCGGCGGGGACCGAAGTCTCTGCCCTTGACGAAGATGAATTGGCGCTGTTCCGGCGCGACAACGTCGGCATCGTCTTTCAGAACTTTCATCTGATTCCGACCATGACAGCACTTGAAAATGTGGCCATCCCCTTAGAATTTGCCGGTAAGCCTGACGCTTTTGATCGGGCAGAGGCGCATTTAAATTCCGTAGGCCTCGACCATCGACTGACCCATTATCCCGGTCAACTTTCCGGTGGCGAACAACAAAGGGTTGCCTTGGCCCGGGCATGCGCAACTGAGCCGTCGATTTTGCTGGCTGATGAGCCGACGGGAAATCTGGACCAGGATACCGGGCGAAAGATTATGGATCTTTTGTTCGAACTTCATGATCGCTTGGGAACCACCCTCATTCTCGTCACTCACGAAGTCGCCCTGGCAGATCAATGTACGCGGGTCTTGCACCTCGCCGATGGACTTATCGTTCAGGATCAAAAATGAACGGCGCGGGTCTCGCACTTCGGCTTGCCCTACGTGAACTTCGCGCTGAACTCCGGGGCGGTCTCACAGGATTTCGCATATTTCTCGCCTGTTTGGCCTTGGGTGTGGCGGCCATTGCCGGCGTCGGCACCCTGAGCGAGGCCTTTGTTGGTGGTCTGAAGGATGATTCAAGAAATCTTTTGGGAGGCGACGTCGATCTTCGCCTGCTCCATCGGACAGCGTCCGCGGAACAATTAGATTATTTAAAGCTCCAGTCGAAAAAGTTTTCATCCGCCGTTCGCATGCGGGCAATGGCCTCTAAGCCTGACACACCAGAGGAACGCGCACTCGTGGAATTAAAGGCGGTGGACGGCGTTTACCCCTTGGTTGGGAGCATGGTTTTACGGCCTGCCCAACCGCTTGCTGAATTAATGAGAACGAAAAACGGCGTGGCGGGGGCTGTGGCCGATGGCAACCTCCTCTCCAAACTAGGTCTCAAGACAGGAGATACGGTCAAAGTTGGCGACGCAATGTACCAAATTAGGGGCGTTATCCTGAAAGAACCTGATCGCGCGGCGTCCGTCTTCAATTTAGGCCCTCGGCTAATGATAGACCAGAGCACCCTGAAACAAACCGGCTTGGTGCGACCCGGCAGCCAAATTCGCTACCATTACAGGGTAACACTCGAGAATCCCAAAACCGGCAAAAGTTGGGTCGAGGCCCTGACGAAAGCCTTCCCATCTGCGGGCTGGCGCATTCGGGGAGTGGACGAAGCGGCCCCAGGCATCCGCCGGTTTATCGAACGAATGACTTTGTTTTTTTCCTTCGTCGGCCTGACGTCCTTGCTGGTGGGGGGAATTGGAATTGCCAATGCGGTCAGCAGTTACCTGGAAAGTCGAACCGATAGCATTGCGACGTTCAAATGCCTGGGCGCGCCTGGAAATTTGGTTTTTAAAATTTATATGCTGCAGATCCTTATGCTCGGTGCCTTTGGGACGGTACTTGGCTTGAGCCTGGGGATTGGCCTACCCGCCGTTACGCTCGGCATCTTGGCGGAGATGCTGCCGGTCATTCCACGTGCCGGCGTATATCTAGGCCCAATTTGGATCGCCGCAGCGTTTGGAATGGCGACGACCCTGACCTTTGCCCTACTGCCGCTGGCCCGAGCACGAGAAATCCCAGCACAGCACCTGTTTCGCCGCCAGGTGAACGCTATTTCCGGATGGCCGCAAAAGCGTTATCGAGTTGCGTTATTAATCTCCGTCATCGGCTTGGCCGTGTTAACCCTGCTCACTACCTCCGACCGTTATTTCGCGGCGTGGTTCATTGGGTGCGCGATTGCGACACTGGCGGTCCTACGATTGAGCGCCGTTGGCGTTATGGCAGCGGCGCGGCGGGTTAAAAATCCGCCGGGTGCCGTGGGACGGTTGGTCTTAGCAAACCTGCACCGGCCCGGTGCCGCAACGCCCAGCATATTTTTGTCCCTAGGTTTGGGCCTCACTGTCCTGGTCGCCATTGCCTTGATTGAGGGCAACCTCAGCCGCCAAGTCAACGAGCGCCTTCCGGAACAAGCGCCCGCATTCTTTTTCATCGATATTCAACCGCAACAAGTTCAAGCCTTCGACCAAGCCGTAAAGTCGGTCCCCGGCACCAGCGGATTTAGGCGGGTTCCGAGTCTTCGAGGGCGGATTGTTCGTATCGCTGGAAAGCCCGTTAAGGAAGTGAAGATTGCACCTGAAACCGCTTGGGCTGTGCGTGGTGACCGGGCTTTGACTTATGCCGCACTGCAGCCCAAGGACACTAAGGTTGTGGATGGCAAATGGTGGCCGGAAAACTACCGAGGGGAGCCGTTAATTTCCTTCGATGCTGGCTTGGCCCGAGGATTTGGCATCGGTGTCGGCGATACTTTGACCCTGAACATTCTGGGCCGGGAGGTCACCGCCAAGATTGGCAGCTTACGCGAAATTGATTGGCGGTCACTGCGGTTTGATTTTGCTATCATCTTTGCGCCGGGAACCTTGGAAGGCGCACCTCATACGCATATCGCGGCGATTGAGGTCCCCCGCAGCGGCGAAAACGCGGTCGAGAGAGCACTTTCAAAAAACTTTACCAATGTTTCCGCCATTCGGGTTCGTGAAGCCTTGCAAGCCGCTGCAACAATTTTAGCTGGAATTGGAACTGCCATCCGAGGGGCGGCAAGCATTGCAATTCTGGCCGGAGCCCTGGTCCTAGCCGGAGCCGTCGCTGCAGGCCACCGGCGGCGGATTTATGATGCGGTTGTGTTCAAGGTCTTGGGCGCCACCCGCAACAACGTCATGAAAGCCTATCTGCTGGAATATGGTATTCTAGGCCTAGCCACCGGGATTATTGCCGCCGCCGTTGGGTCGGTGACCGCCTGGGCTGTGGTCGTGCATTTAATGCATTCAGATTGGACGTATCTGCCGGAGGTAGCTGGGCTCACCGTGCTGCTGTGTATGGTGGTAACCCTGGCTCTCGGGTTCACGGGCACCTGGCGGGCTTTGGGCCAACACGCGGCTCCCCACCTCAGAAATGAGTAGATGGGTTATTTTTGCAGAGGTATTGAAATTCACACCAATCATGCCATATTAGGTGCTGGATTCTATATTTTCGGACAAGGGGTTAAGAACTATGGCTATGGGACCTAACAATCAATTTGAGCTGCGTACGGGGCGCATGACGTCGGCCCAGGCTGACGCGGCACCAATCGATGCTGGCCTGCGGAAGTATATGCTGCAGGTCTATAACTACATGGCATCCGGCGTGCTGCTGACGGGCATTGTCGCCGGTGCTGTTGCATCATCCCCAGCTGCGATCGAGATGATTTTCGGCTCTGGTCTGAGCTTGG
>JABJKH010000119.1 GCA_018660465.1 Rhodospirillaceae bacterium | reverse complement strand
CCCGGAAGATGCGGCCAAAGTTCATGCCTATAAATTACAGAATATCCATATAAAGGCACTTTACGATAATACTTCAGAAGCGATTGTCCCCCTTCCCATTGAGGCAGAGCTATCTGAAACAAATTCTACATTTGTGGCCCCATCCTGGATGAAAATTGCAGCCGCACTTGTCTTGCTCATTGGTGGTGGGGTTTCTGGCTGGGGGCTGCACAGCGCGCAATCTGAACAACAAGTGTCTGAACAAAAATTCGTTAAGCAAGCCTTGGATGCCCATGTTGTTTTTGTATCCGGCGATAGCAGTGTGAAAGAATTGGCGATTGCAAGTGGCGGAAAGCCCAGCGGCATTTATTCACGTCATCTAAATTATGCGCTACGAGTGCCGAATATCGCCGGGGCCGGGTTTAAGTTAACTGGCGGGCGACTGCTGACAAACAACGGCGTATCTGCCGCACAATTCATGTACAAGGATGCCGCACACCGCATGGTCACACTTTATGTGCAAAGCGGGTTTAGTAAAGAGGACATGACCTTCCGCTTGGTGGCTGAAAACGACATGGTGGCTTTCTACTGGACCGATGGACCGCTGGGGTATGCGCTTACAGGGTCAATGAAGCGGGGCGACCTACTGGACTTGGCTAGAATGGTTTACGAAAAGCTCCGCCGGTAAGGACCATCGGGTCGTTTCTCAGTTCAGATACAAAATACCACCAAGCACCCAAAGCGCAATGAAAACGGTTTCCAACATCACAACCACCACAGGCTGGTAGCCAATGGTCATCATTGCTTTCAGGGCAGTCTTGATGCCGAGAGCTGCAATTGCGGTGACCAGGCACCAACGGGATAAGTCGACGATGAAGCTATGAATGGTGGGCGGTACCACGCCGCTGCTGTTGAGCGCTACCAGTGCACAAAAGCCAAGAACGAAGAGGGGGAGGGGGGCGCGGCCCGCGCTTTTGTTATCGCTGCGGAATATGACTGAAAGCACCAAAACGACGGGAACCAGCATTGAAACCCGAAACAGTTTTGTGACCGTCGCGATGTCGCCTGATTGTTCGGATATGGTGTAGCCAGCCCCGACCACCTGGGCCACATCATGAATGGTGCCGCCGAGGAAAATACCGGAAATCCGATCTTCCAATCCCATTAGTCCAGCAATCAAAGGATAGATCACCATAGCGACAGTGCTGAAAGTTGTGACCGCGATGACGGTAAAGATTGTGTCCCGCTCGCCGTGTTCAGACTTCGGCAAGATGGCGGCAATTGCCAAGGCGGCTGAGGCGCCACAGATGGCGACGGCACCGCCGGTCAATGTCCCAAAGCGTGCACCCCGGCCCATAAGTTTCGATGCGCCAATCCCAAACAGAATGGTCAGGATCACACCACCCGCCAGTAACGCGACCGTATCCAACCCCAGTCCCAAGACCTGATCAATGGTAATGCGCAGGCCCAACAGTGCGACGCCGAACCGCAGCAACGTCGTCGCGGAAAACTGGATGCCGGTGACGCAGGGGCCTTCTTCCGACAAGAAATTGAAGGCCATACCCAGCAGCAAGGCAAACAGCATCTGAGGTGCGCCGTAATGTTGTGACAAAAGCTGAGCCGCGGCCGCGACAGTGACACATATTAAAATGCCCGGGCCCCGTTCCCGCCAGCCATTGCTGAATTCTTGGAAGCGGGTATCAAGGGTTAGGGGCGGTGCATCAGACATGGCAAACTCCGCTGTTGGTTTATTTACAAGGAACCAGCATCATTACATTAGAAAATATTAATATACAAGATCAGCGATTATGTTTTGGTCGAAGGGTCTGCTCGATTGCCTGAAAACTCACAAACGGATTAAACCCGAATAGCGTTTAAAGTTTCATCGCGGGATTAAATTCGTTGATCCTTAGTTCTTCTATTTAGGCGATGAGGTTTGATATTGAGGCGCGGTTAAACTGCCTAAATCATATAGGGATAGAAATTTGTTGTAGGTCCCATCCTTGCTGCTGTTGCGCAATGCAGAGCGGAGCTTTTTTACAGTTGTCTGATCGACATCTTTGGAAACCGCTAAGTAGATGTCCAGTGATAGAATTGCCGGACCTTTTTCCAAATGTTTGACAGTTAAGCCTTGTTCTTTAAATGCGTGAAGGGTGCTGAACCAGCCTCCGAATATAGCGCTCACTCTATCTTTTTTAAGCAGGCTGGCGCATGTTCTTATCTTGGTAACCTCATAGATATTTTTAAATCCATTCTTTTTTAAGAACTTAAGCATCGGAGTCGCACCGACGACGCAAACCGTTTGTATTGCCCTGGCTTTTTCCATTCCCAGAGGGGGGGAATGATTGGTGATAAACACAATTTCGGCTTTAAAGAGCGGATGTACCCATTGAAATTTATTTTCTCTTTGTGGCGTCCGAGCCAGTGCCATATGGGCCATTCGGGGACCTTCTAGGACGGTTTGATACGCCCTTTTCCAAGGGAAAATTTCGAATTTATGCTCTATTCCGGACTTTAATGCCGCTTCACGTATCAAATCAGGAATAAATCCAGAAACCGTTTCTTTATTGACGATGATGAAGGGAGGAAATGGGCTCACGACCAAAGTTAGAATATTTTTGGGTTGTGCCGTCGCTGATCCATCAACGAGAAGGCCGATTAGCAGTGCAACAATAAAATTGATTGATCTCAAAACAGCTCTCCATAAAGAACTCGGCTAGATTGGGGCGTAATGTAAAATTTAGAACTGTACTATAGAGTTTAGCAAGTTGACTTGCGAGTTCGCCTATCCTCTTGGCGGTGCAAATACGGTCATTTCGCTGGCGACGCCTTTTACCTGTTGGGCGCCTAATTTCTCCCATTGTAACGGTAGTAAATCGGCGAAGGCTTCAGAAACTAGAATACGGCGGTCTAGGTCCTTAGTCAGGTTTTCAAGCCGAGCGACCTCGTTGGCAGCAGGGCCAACAACGGAAAATTCAACCCGCTCCGGCACACCAATGTTACCAAACATCAGGTCTCCCGAATGCAGACCTAGCCCGAAGTCGAGGGCTTCTTCGCCGCTTTCTGTGCGGGTTGCGTTGACTTCGGCGAGACGTCTTTCGGCATCGCGAGCTGCGGCTAAGGCGACACGGGCAGCACGGGTGTGACCATCGACGCCGTCGACGTGGAATATCGCCAGCACCGCATCACCAATAAACCGGAGGACTTCGCCGCCGTGGTCCAAAACGGCTCCAGCTGTGCATTGGAAATAAGTATTCAAGACCTGTAGGAAGTCATCGCCCGCCAATCGATCAGCGAGCGGTGTTGATTGGCGGAGGTCACTAAACCAAATAACCGCCGGAATAACTTCTCCATCGCCGAGCTTGATCTGTCCATCGAGCACCCGCCGTCCTGCATCGGAACCGAGATAAGCCGAGACAACATTGATAGCTGTCCGCTCGCGCTTATCCAGCTTGGCGACGACGCCGAACCGAGAGCCAAGCCAGCGAAGGACATTGATCTGGTCATCACTAAACCCATCTGGGTGATCGCTGGTCCAGGACAAGATGCAGCCGTCCTGGCGCAATCGTGCTTGTCGGGCTTCGCTAAACATGACGAGTTGAGCATAGTAATCGGTGGCGCCTCGTTCTTTAAAACTGACGAGCAGGGGGAATTCTTGCCAATCACCATCGGCGCTAAGTCGGTAGCGGACGTCGGGTTTCCTCGACTGCAACAGCCTAGATAAAGGGCTTTGCTTCCAGTCCTCACCATTATCATCTTCAGATCGAATTCGGGTAACCTCTGCCTTGCCGTCGCGTTCCCAGGTGGCGGTTGCGGCAACAAATAAGGGGTGTAGGGCGCGGGTCGCAAGGTGCCCCCGCATCAAGGGGATTCCCGCTTCATGGAGGCGACGGCAGAAGATGAGGAACTGTGCCTCAAGATCAATTTCACCCAGCGCGCCCTCAATCAGCCAATCACTGATCGCCAGAAATCCTTGGTCGTGGCGTCCCACACTTTCAGACTCTTGCTCCGACATTTTATTCTCCGGTAAAAAGTCCGCTTTAAACCGCTGTCAGTCCGCCATCGATGACCAGCATTTGTCCGGTGACGGAGGCATTGTCTGGGTCGGCGAAATAAAGTGTGGCGGCGGCGATTTCGGAGGCTTCGACAAAGCGGCCGGTGGGAATGCGTCCAAGCATGCTCGCGCGGTTCTTCGGGTCACTTAAGGATTCCATTCTGGACTCTGTCATCACGGTTGCCGGGGAAACCGTATTAACGCGGATGTTTTTATCTGCCCATTCGATGGCCAGCATGCGCGACATCTGGATCATGCCGCCCTTGGCGGTGCCGTAAACTGTTCGGAGGGGCCATCCGACAATGCCGTGGGTAGATGCGATGTTAATGACCGATCCAGCACGCTCCGTATTTATGCAATGCTCAGCAAATCGGCAGGTCAGAAAATAAGTCCCCTTCAAGGTCGCATCGACAACCCTGTCCCACTCTTGCCATGTAACCTCAATCGCCGGCTTAATCAGCGGGGTGGCCCCATTGTTGACGAGAACATCAATGCCGCCCAGCTCATCCGTTGCCGTTTTAATCGCGCGGTTAACGCTGTCTTCTGAGGCGAGTTCAAGTTCGATGGCGACGGTCTTCACGTTGGCGAAGTCGTCATGGCTGAGTACGCTCTCCAACTTCCCTGCATCGCGGCTGGTCAGGGCGACATCGTAGCCCTCCTGTGCCAGAGCGCGCGAAATTTCAAGGCCGAGCCCTGCTGATGCTCCCGTTATTAACGCCTTTTTATGTGTGGTGTCAGTCATGGTTTAGTCCTGCTGTGCCAGATACCAGTCCAGAATCTCAGCCCCCGTCATGAATACCACGCCGGGCTTGCTTGAGAGTTCTTCAAAAATTTTGCGGAAGTAGGGAATACGATGCGGCACGCCGTGGATATAGGGATGGACCGCCACACACATCACCCGCACGTTGCTTTCGCCCTCGCGGTAGAGTGTATTGAAGTAATCCATCGTCCGGTCATAAAGGATGGTGGAGACATGGGCTTGGGACAGCATAATCGGGATGTCATTAAGTTCCGTCGTGTAGGGCACGGAATAAAGCGGCCCGTTGTCAGTGTTCACCAAACAGGGCTGATCATCCAAAATCCAATCGGCGGTGTACTCGAACCCACCTTCTACTAGTAGTTCAGGTGTCTTTTCCGTCTGGGTCAGGCCAGGGCCCATCCATCCGCGCGGTTTGTAGCCACAGAAAGCTTTTAGGTGTTCGCTGGTCTTTTGGATGGCTTCGAGTTCATCATCGAGTTGGAACATCGGTTTCTGCACAAAACTATGGCCCATGAATTCCCAGCCGAGTTTTAGGGCTTCTTCACTGACCCTGGGATAAACATCGACGACGGTGCCATTCATCGAAACAGTCGGTGTGATGTTGAATTCGTTCAGCACCTCCATCATCCGCCAAATGCCAACCCGCATACCGTATTCGTACCAGCACCAGTTCGGGATATCCGGCACATGCTGGCCTTCCCCCGGAGGCGTCAGGATCCGCCGTGGCAAGGGCTCCGTCGGCACCCATTCTTCCAAATTAACAACAGGCCAAACAATTACCCGCCCGCCATCAGGAAGTTTCAACGGTTTACGGTCAACAATGGCGGAATAGGGAATGCGGTCGTAGATATCCATGGGAGGCTCCTTGGGAACAATAATTTTGATTTCGGCGAGTGTACGAGATTTTTCTTGAGCGATCAAAGTTGGCTTAGGTCAAGGCGGAATGGTGGCGTTGGGTCTATAATGTTTCGAATTTTAGAAGGTCACTGAAAGGTGGATCATCATGTTTGAAAATCCTTCGCTTTTCACGCGGATTGCCATCGGCAAGGGGATTGGACTGATCTTCGGACTTATCGGATTTATCATGGTGCCTTACTATCTGCCGGATGGGGGCGACTTTCTTCGGTGGGGCATATTACTGTGGTATCCGACAGTAGGCGCCATCATTGGTGTTTTCGGCGTCGTAACACGCCATCCCATCCTTAATTTGCCACTGCCGTGGTGGGTTCGTGCGCCGTTTGTCGGGACATGGATGAATTTTGTGCTCACGTTCTTCGCCTATGACGCGATGAAGGCCATGATGGAGAGTGTGTTTGGTCTGAATGGGCTTCTGCAATCGCCCTTCTGGTTCAGTTTGGAAGGGGCTGTTCTCGGCCTGATTATTGGCTACTTCGCCACACGCTTTGGCGGTGAGGGGAAGGCGACCGTAGACGGCGACAGCATGTTAACTGCTTAGCCGTTAATTCTGACGACCATCTCGCCGGTGCCGTTAAAGATCACTCTCATCACGTTGCCAGAATTAACCTGGCTGACGCTGTTGCTGATTCGACAGCGTCGGTAAATCGATTGGCCATCAATACGTTTCCATTTTCCAAACTTCGGGACCTTCATTCAATCTTTCGTTACAGGCTTGATCCTGGCCACAAAGAAGTCCAAACTTTATCGAAATAACGCGCACAGGGCTTGGCGCGATTTCTAAAAATTTGGGTTTAATCTTGTCAAAGGGTCAGGAGAGAACGTCATGGTTGCTTTTAATATTAACGGCAAGCGGGCAACGGTGTCGGCTGAGGGGGATACACCGCTGCTGTGGGCGATCCGCGAACATTTGCAACTTACCGGAACAAAGTTCGGGTGCGGGGCTGGGCTCTGCGGAGCCTGCACTGTTCACGTTAACGGTAAGGCGGTGCGGTCGTGTCAGACGGCGCTCTCCGATGTTGATGGGGCGGAAGTCACAACCATCGAAGGCCTGTCGATGGGTAAAAGCCACGCCCTTCAAAAGGCTTGGATCGCTGAGCAAGTGCCGCAATGTGGGTACTGCCAGTCAGGTCAGATCATGAAGGCAGCTGAGTTGTTAAAAGCCACTCCCGACCCGACCCGGGATCAAATCGTTTCTCACATGAACGGCAACATCTGCCGGTGTGGAACCTACACCCGGATCATTGCCGCCATCCAGCGCGCAGCGAAGGAGGGCTAAGCCATGACATATCTCAGTGCAAAAAAGATCAAGGTTTCACGGCGCGGATTTATAGCAGGCAGTGCCGGACTGACATTCGCCGTTGCGGTCAGCCCCAAAGGGGCGTCATTGATCGGAGCGGCGGAAGCACGAACGTCGGAGCGCAATGTCGGCGCGTGGGTTCGGATTACGCCGGACAACAAGGTCACCATCATCACACCCGCCGCCGAAATGGGGCAGGGGTCTATGACCGGGGTTCCCACCGTGTTGGCTGAAGAACTGGATGCGGATTGGGACAAGGTGACATTAGAGATGGCACCAGCAGAGCCCAAAGTTTACGGCTATACCATGACGCGCCGGGGCCGGTCGCGGAAACTCATGGGCATCTTCGGCAGTCACGCGATTGCATATTATTATAACGACATGCGCATTGCCGGTGCTCAGGTGCGGAAGGTATTGATCGCGGCGGCAGCTAAAAAATGGGGTGTGTCCAAAGCCAGCCTGACGACGGAGCCGGGCCGCGTTGTTCATAAATCCACAGGCCGGAAAATGACCTATGGTGAAATCTCTGCTTTTGCAGATGTACCCGCGAAAATGCCAGCGGTGGCTAAATCTGAGCTTAAAAAGAAAAGCCAATTCCGACTGATCGGAAAGTCAGTCCCTCGGCGCGATATTCCAGAAAAAGTGGATGGCTCGGCCAAGTTCGCCATCGATGTTCACCTACCGGGACTGGTCTATGCAGGGACCTTGCATGCCCCGGTGCAGCAAGCCAGCCCGCAAAGCTGGAATGATGCGAAGATCAAAGCCATGCGCGGTGTGGTCGATGTCGTTCCTGTGAGCCATGGCGTTGCCGTGGTCGCAGATACGTTCGAGCATGTGCTGGCAGCCAAAGCCGAGCTAAAAGTGGAGTGGGCGAAGGATGCCATGGCCGAAGGCTATGATTCAGAAGCTTCGTTGGAAGACACCTATGCGAAGGTGGCAGGCAGTTCATCCGCCCCGTCCAAGACGGTGAAGGAGAAAGGCGACGTCGGTGCTGCTTTCTCCAAGACCAAAGGTGGCAAAATTTTCCGGCGGGAATTTAGGTCTGACTACGGCTACCACGCGCAGATGGAACCGCTGAACGCCGTGGCGCGATTTAATGCGGCAGGCGACGGTGTTGAAGTATGGGAGGGGACACAAGCCCCCGGCATTTCGCGGCGTTATATTGCCCGCGCACTTGGGTTGGAAACGTCTCAGGTGGATCATCATCAAATGTATCTGGGTGGTGGGTTCGGTCGGCGTTCAATCTCCGACTACACGGTCGAGGCTGCTGTTGTTGCACGTCAGGTGAAACGTCCGGTGAAGATGATCTGGACCCGGGAAGACGACATCGCCTATGGCATGTTTCGTCCGCAAACTTATCAGTGTGTTGAGGCGGCGTTGGATGCCAGCGGCAAGATCGCCGGGTGGAAGCACTGCGTCGTTGGGGATGGTCCTAGGCTGACAGTCTCGGGCATTAAGCTGGATCGGTACTACGGTATTCCCAATCAGTTGATAGAACGTCGCGGCCAATCCCATGGCATCCGCTTGAAGCATTGGCGGGCGGTGGCGCACCCGTTCAATATTTTCGCCATCGAAAGCGTCGTCGACGAGATGGCGGAAAGCGAAGGACTGGACCCGCTGGAATTCCGCCGTCAACGCATGGCGATGAACGCCAAGGCCAAGCGCGTCTTCGACAAAGTGGCGGAGATGTCAAAATGGGGCGACAAGCGACCCAAAGACCGTGCCGTGGGGCTTTCGGTCAGTGAACGCTCAGGCTCCTTGGGTGCTGGCGTTGTCGAGATATCGCTCGATGAAAAGACTGGAAAAATTCGCGTGCATAAAGTCTGGGCGGCGATTGACGGCGGGACCGTTGTGCAGCCTGAAATGGCGCGGCGCAATATTGAAAGCGGCATGATCTACGGGATATCAAGCATCCTTAAAGAACGCGTGACGATTAAAAACGGCGTGGTCGAACAGTCAAATTTCCATGACTACGAAGTCCTGCGAATGTCGGAAGCCCCGGAAGAACTCCACGTTGAATTCATTGATCGGTCAACCAAACCCACGGGCCTTGGAGAAATCGGCAATCCCTTTATCGGAGCCGCCATCGCCAATGCCTTCCACAAACTAACCGGCAAGCGGTTAACTCACATGCCGTTTACGCCGGAGCGAGTGCTGAAGGTCTTGAAGGGGTAGGGGGAATTGAGGGCGCTATTCTTTAACCCAAAGCGTCGGTAAATCGATGATCTTTGAGATGTCTCTCAGGTTGTTTAAAACTGAAACGCCGAGAACTGTGCCTCCGATCATCAACACGTTGCCATTATCCGACAATACATCACGGGCCAGGGTTGATCCCGGCTTGACCATCTCGAGCGGAATTTCGTGAGCTCTGGCAGGGGGGGGAGCGGAGGCCCGCAGCCGACTTTCGATGACAGCACCGCTTTTAATGTTTGGAATGTGCACGGCTTGATAAGCGTCGGGGCTGCGTAAGCGTACCGGGTCCGCAATGACCCGTGCCACGCGATCTTTAATTTCACCGAGACTTACGGCTTTGTCTACGAATGCATTGCAATCCAATGACATCGCCGTCCCTAAGACCGATTCATCATTTGATCCAGTTAAGACAACGACCGGATAATCACGACGGGTACTGAGACCCGTTCGAACCGATTTTAGAAACTGTAGGCCGTTCATCGGTTCCATCATGATATCGAGGACGATCAAATCAGGGGACACTTCAACGAGTTTCTTGAGGCCGTCACTGCCATCTGTTGCCTCAGTGATTTTAGTCACGCCGATCATCTCTAGGACCCGGCGCACCATATCGCGCATGAACTTGTCATCCTCGACGACAAGCACATGCATATCGGAATATTTGGTTGGGGTATTCATGAATTCACCATACTAGCCACCATAGGCCTTGCCGTCTGTGCCAATGCGAATGGCCTTGTGAAATTTACGATGGTTATCGCTACCACTGGGAGCCAACATTTGCCAGACGATGGTTCCATCCGGCGCGATTTCAATTAGTTTATTACCTGCCGAACCAAGCGTATTGCCATTGGGAAGGCGATTGGCTTCACGGTTGGTGCGCAACTCGCTATTGCCGTCAGGGTGCTTCCAACTCCACACGATTTCTTGAGTCTCAAGGTTGAATTCAACGAAGCGGTTCGGCCGTCGCAATGCCAAGAGCATGTTACCGTTTTTGAGAATCTCAGGTTCGTGGTTGCGCTGCCCCTTTATCTCGCCGCGGGTCTTGAGTCCTGATCGGCGGTCTTTCCCTCTAAACGTCCAACTCCGTACCACACGTCCATTTTGGCCAACTTCGGCGACGGTGTTGAAGTTGCGCATGCTGACCAGGGTGTTGCCATTGGCCAGACGCGAGACTGAATTCACATGCATCCAGCCATGGACATCGATATCTTCAAACGGTTCGCGGTCGTAGTCGGCGAGTCCTGTCCAAGCCCAAACAATTTTGCCTTCGGGATCAATCTCCCGCACCACGTCGTCGCCCTTATCCTGCCAGCCGCGATTATATAGCGTGTTGCCATTGGGGAGACGGTCCGCATCGTGGGACGCGCCGGAATCTTCATGCCCCCACACGACCCTACCATCACGCCTGATTTCATAAATTCCAGAGTCTCGGACGGTGATCAGAACATTTCCGTTCGCGAGCTTGGCGGCGTCCAGAATATCGCCGCTCATGGACCGAGGCGGCGTGAACTTCCATAAGACCGTGCCGTCAAAATCAACCTCGACCACCTTGGGCTCACTGGGATCAGACATATCAGCCAGCAAGGTCGTGCCGGCAAAAACCCGACTTTGTTCCAGGTGAGTGATTTTGTAGTCCGCAGCAAACGCAGCTATGGCGCTCAGGAAAATGGTGGGGCATATTATGGCAATTAGGATGATGCGACTCATTGACCTCTCCCTACACCGGCTACTCTTTACGACATGCAAAGGGCCAAATGAACTTGCTTCCCGGTTTGGATATTTCGCCCGACTTGGTCTTGTAAACGATCTTCACTTTCTTTTGGTCATCGGGCAATTTTCGAAGCTTGGCGGGGTGCAAGGGCATTCCTCCCCGAAAAAGGGCGACAGCATCCGTAAAATGAAGCTTCTGTGGGAAAATGAAATTCCTGGACACCGCGTATTCGGGAGACGTGGAATAGTAGACCGTCAAATGTAAGTGCGGGTCGCGGTGCCTGCTGGGAACCCCGCTTGCGCCATTGGGACCCAGGTAGTCACCCATGCGCACGCGGTCACCGACCTTCAACGTCGGCAATTTAAAAAAATGCGAATATAGTGTGTAGACCCATACGGGCAGACCTGTTTCCTCCGGCGTGTGCCGAAGAACTAACTGTAATCCCCGGTGACCCTTCTCCCCAAGGAACTTCGCGACGACCTGTCCGTCAGCCATGGCGTAGATCGGATCGTCCCAGCCAGCGGGAATATCAGAACCGGTATGGATGCGGTCGGGGACGGGCCCCTGCCATTCCTCGCCATATATATGGTCAATTTTGGGACATTTTAAACCTTCCGGGTAAATCGGCTCCAATGTACTTTCAAGCAGCCCTCTTTCTTGTGACTCGGGGTTACTAAGGCGGGCCCTAAAGGCAACCATAGAGGTCTCGTCGATGTCGCTTCTTTGGATTTCTCCTTCAAGTTTTGGTCCCTCGCCTCTATCGGCTCTTGGACTCCCGCCAGGGCCGCCGCCACCGGCAAAAAAGTTTTTGAACTCGCTCTTCGTCAGGTAACCATCGCCGTCGGCATCAATTTTCTTAAAGGCTTCCGTTGACTTGGGCCATTCATCGGCAGAAATTTTATTGTCACCATCGGAGTCATTCTTTTTGAAAATGCGTTTAATTTTCTTCGGGTTGGCATTCGCCGGAGAGAACGATCCGTCACCTGCGACCAAGCCGACTGCCAGAAGGGACATAACAATGATTGAAGATACTTTGCGGAAGAAATACATGGGCATTTTCCTTCACCAAGCGGTTAGACAACCAAAAGCATTGTGATATTCAGTATCCATCTATGAGATCATATTATTTTAACACGCGACACCCTCCTTTAGATATGGCGGAAGCGAATTTAGATGCCTGATAACGCAAAAAATTTGTTAATCGACCAGCTTGTGGTGGGGCGCGAATGTGGTCGCTGTACGGCGTGCTGCAAGGAATTGGTCATCGACGAACCTGACTTTAAAAAGGACGCAGACATTTGGTGCCCGAACTGCGTTTTTGATGAAGGATGCGGAATTTACCCCGATTGGCCGGAAATCTGTAAAGACTGGTACTGCTTATGGCGCTTGGACGATGCATTTAGGGAGGGGCTGCGGCCTGACAAATGCGGTGTCTTGTTTCACCTAACGACGGAGCACATCCCCGAACGGTTCGGCAGGAAACCTGGGCTGGCGGCGAAGGCGACTGAGGACATCAAATCTTTCCAGGCTCCTGATGTTGTCCAACTCCTGGTGGCGTACTATGGCGCGGGCGTCCCTGTCTTCATTAATTTCAAAGACCGAAGTTTGCTCCTAAACGATGCCCTGAAGGATCGGCCCATCCCCGATTGGGAAGCCTTGGCGGCGGCGATTGCCGAGGTCTTTAACCAAGCGGGCGTGTGAAGGTTTTTGCTATTTCCAAACTTGGCGAGCGACTCTTAAGAAATTTTCTCCGAGTATCCCTTCAACATCGCTCTCGCTATATCCGTTCTCGAGCATCATTTCCGTGAGTTTCGGAAATTGTTCTGGCTGGACGTATTTGAAGGGGAAGTTTGGATCGTCTTTTGACAGAAGGTGTGGATTGTCCTCGTAGTACTTGTGCCGCGTCGTGAGCGAGTAGTTGTGATCCAGTCCAATACACACGTGCTCAGGGCCGACCAAGTTCGTAACATAATCAATATGTTCAAAAAATTTTTCAGTGGAATCATCTTGGGGATCTGCCATGAACCGCGCGATACCGCTGATCCCGATCACGCCGCCGGTCTTGGCGCACGCGGTAATCTGATCGTCGCGAATGTTGCGTTGATGGTCACGAAGCCCGAGCACATTGCAATGAGAAAAGATTACAGGCTCTTTGGAAACATCCATGGCTTCCATACTTGTCGTATATCCGGCATGGGTGCAATCGACCATGATGCCGACGCGGTTCATTTCTTCGATTAATCGAATGCCGTATTGGCTGAGGCCGCCGTCGGTGCGCTCAAGGCAACCATCGCCGACCGGGTTTTTGTGATTGAAGACCATCACCATGTGTCGGATGCCAAGGTTGTAATAAAGCTCAACCATGGCGAGTTCACTCATAAGCGGATTTGATCCTTGAAAATGAAATCCGACCGCGAGCTTGCCTTCTTTCTTCGCCCGGAGGATGTCGTCCACGGTCTCAACGAAGATGTAGTCCTTTGAGTTTTTGTAGCGGCGGCGTTCGCGCGCGCAATAGAGCACGGTTTCCTGCAAGGGCGTTTCATCAAGACCGACGGTCAAAGACACATAGGTGAAACCCGATGCCAAGTACCTCGGCAAGGTCTCGCCAAGTTGTTCCGCGCCCAGTGACACGATGGATTTGAGCGTCGTATTGCAGATTACCGCCCGATCATGCAGCGCCGCTGCATCATCCGATATATCCCAATCCGAATTTGACATGCTTTATATAATCTCCGGATTTACTCTATTCGTTTATCCCCATAACCATGGTCCCAACGCCGTCGAATTCTATCACCATTTCATCGCCGGGTTTAACCTGGCTGACGCCTTCGCAGGTGCCGGACATCAGGATATCGCCGGGATGCAGGGTGTAGAATTCTGACGCCCAGGCAATTTGTTTGGCGACGGACAGGATCATGTCTTTGGTGTTGGCCTGCTGGCGAATTTCGCCGCTGACTTTAATGTTGAAGTTTAGGTCCTGCGGATCAGAAATTTCATCTCGGGTGACGAACCAGGGGCCGAGCACCGCATAGCTATCAACTGATTTCCGAAAGCTTCGGTCTTCTGGTCCGCGGACGACCATATCCAGCGCAATGGCGTAGCCCGCGACGTAATCAAGCGCGTCTGCTTCAGAAATCTCTGATCCGACTTTGCCGATAATCACACCCAGTTCTGCCTCGTGATCCGTGCGCCGATCTGGAAAACGAAGCGTCACGCCTGCTGATGGCCCAACCAAGGCGCTGTTAGCTTTCAAGAAAAGACCTTGGTCGGCGAGACTGCGCTTTGGTTTGCCGTGGTGGATGTTGGCATCGGCGAAGGTTTCGTCCACATGCTTTTTATAATTCTGCGGCGTGCCCATAATTTTTGTTGGGTTGGCGACTGGGCTGAGCAGATCTAATCCATCAATTGGAATACCTGCCACTTTGTCAGCCAGGGCTTCCATCTTGGGACGCAGGGTATCAAGGTTTGAGATCAGTGCATCGCCCAGCGGTGCCGGATAACGGTAGGACGGCAGATCGTTCATCACGTCCGTTACATCATGGACTTGATCGCCCCGCACCACACCCAGCCGGTTATCATTATAGCGGCAAAATCTCATCAGGCTTGCTCCAACAATTCAAACATTTCATTTCCAAACATATCTCGTGCGTCGTCCAACAACGGGCCAACCGCGGCGACAAATGCGGCGTGTTCTTCATCGCTCAGTTCCACGATCTCACAGCCTTCATCCAAGAGAGCTTGTTGGGCGATGTCTTCTTCCGCCACGGCCCATTCCTGCTGCATCGGAATGACGTTGGATATTTCCTTTTGGAAAGCTTCGCGGATGTCATCAGGCATGGCTTCGAATGAATCCCGATGCGCGAATATCGGCCGCGAAATATAGAAATGATTGCTGAGCGTGTGATAGGGATGAAACTTATGCACGCCATAGGTCACGGTATTGGCGAGCGGATTTTCCTGCGCATCCAAGGTGCCTTCGACGACACCCTTGATGGCTTCAGACAGGTCAATTCGAAGGGGGTCTGCGCCCAAAAGTTGGAAGGTTCGCACCTGGATGTTGCTTGGCAGCACGCGCGTTTTTAGGCCCTTCATGTCAGCTGGCACATGCACTGGGTGCAGCTTGTTGGAAATATGCCTGAAGCCGTTTTCGAAATAGCCCAAGATGCGGTAATTGCAGATGTCTTCGATGCATTTGCTGAGGTGTTGCCCCAGACCACCCGCCATGGCGTTTCTTGCCTGTTCGTTGGACTTGAACAGGAACGGCAAATCCACGAAACCCAGTTCCTTCACCCGGTCGGTCAGATAGCTTGACGACTGATAGCCGACGGTCAGCAGCCCTTCCTCAACCAACCACAAGATTTCTTCCCCCTTGTAGCCCAAGTCCATGATATTCCAAACGTATTTAACGTCCACCCTGTCGCCGAACTGGGCTTCCAGGGCGTCGCCCACCCGCTTGAAGGCGCGGCTAAAGGTCGTCGTCGGCGGGCCGTAGCCGCCGAATTTAATTTTTACGGGTTCAGTCATGTAGTAGTAGTCCTTCGCTCAGTAATCTCAAACAACGCACCGAATTCGCGTGTATCGCGGTAGAAATCAGGTAGTGGGGGGCCGTCGGGCAGACCGAGCCACAGCCGCACCATGTGGCGGCGGTCATCCAGGGCTTCAAAATCCTCATAGGAATCGCGCGCGTGAAAGGTGACGTGGTTGAGGCCGATCACAATCTGGCCCGGTTCCATGTGGTAGGAATACTGAAATTCCGGGTCGGCGCAGAGTTCGTCCAGGAGATCGAGCGCTTCGGTTTGAGCATCGGTCAAGCGCGGCACATCATCAAAGCGCTGGGCAAAGCGGATGTAGGCACGTTTCTGTATGGCATAGGGGCGACCATCGTGAAGGGTCACAACAGGAATTTTCTGAACCGGCGGGCGGCCCGGCAGTTCTTGACCCCGTGCATCAAAGTGAAAGGGCTGGGTCAGAATTTCCGCCAAGTCTGGGCGCCGGTCTTGTATTTCTGCGAACAGGGCGGGCACGCTGGCGATTCGTGAACGGCCGCCTAGCTTGGCCTGACGACGGCACATCAGCATAAAGACATCACCGCCGTCGTTGTGGAATTCTTGCTCCAGGTTGGTTTGATAGATGCGCACATTGTCTTGAGTGATATCAGCCCCGGTATCGCGGATATCATGGATCAGCTTACCGGCGGCATCTTGCGGATGGGGGGCACCCAAATTCAGGCCCAGCATCCAGAACGCGTTGATCATCATTTCTGACGACCAATCAGGAAGACCGCTTAACAGCGCCAATCCTGGCCCGTGTTCGACCAATTCCCGAATTTCTGCCATCTGTGCCTTACAGTGGAGCAGGGGTGTTCCTTCCAAGGTGATATCTGGCGGGGATTTATCGCCCAAATTACCGACAGCGGCTTCCAACTCAGCGATGGCAGAGGTGCTTAATTCTAGCCGCCAATCGTCCCGATCCGCCAAGTCCGCGGCTTTCCAATACGCGGGGTCATTTTTTAGTTTGATAGACATGGGGAGACTTTAGCGCCGCCAGAAGGGTGACGCCAGACCTAGGCAAAAAAAGCCCCTCGGCTTTTATACCGAGGGGCAGGTTTTGCCGTTGCATTTAATAGCAACGTGCAGGGGATAAAAAGGCGGAGTGATCGGTCCTTGGTGCCAACAGGAGGGGCTAAAAACACCAGGCCCAACCACCCCGCGGGTAACGCTTTAATGAATCTGGGGGCTGGGCATATTGCTGTCGCAGTCGGTAACCTTAAAGAACGACCATTTACAATTGCGGTGTTCTTGGCTCAGGTAGCCAACGCTGAATTGAATGATGTTTTCGGTGCAGTGCATGACCTTGTAGGGGTGGCCGTCCCGCAAGATCGCATAGTGGTCCATAAGATGTGCTGACATTTGTTTTCTCCCATTCCCTTGTTTCAGTAATTAAAACTCTAAAGGAGGGGTGTTAACTCAGAATTTCAGAAACCTTTCAAATATGTGAATGAGTATTAATAAGGGTGAAATCACCGTTTAGATAAAAAAACCCCCGGAAAACCGGGGGTTTTAAGTGATCATGTTATTCTGATTTTATCAGTTGCATCCCTTCAAACACTGGGCATTGCCATCGAATTCCATCGTCCGGCCTGATAGCGGGACATGGACAGGAATGGAACGTACGCCCTTGATGAAGGTTTCGGCCCTGGTGCCGGGAACGACTTTACCGCCCTTAGTGGATTCCTGGTTGGCGTGGGTCATGATTGCAGCTTTGGGGCGGATCAATTCATTGACCGCCCAGGCGGCTTCTTCCGGCCCCATGGTGAAGATATCGCCGATGTTCATAATCGCCAACTCAGCGCCATAGTAGCGCCGAACGATGGTATCCATATCGGATGTGTGGCCGGTGTCTGCGGACAAATAGACGACCAGACCATTGGTGAAGTTAATAACGAACCCGCTGTCCGGGCCAGCAATGGCAGTTAGGCCATTTTCCTTCATCATTTTGCCGAGATCGCCCTTGAGAAGTCCGGGGGACGCGCCGTAGGCATGGATGGCTTGAACGGTGGCAATTTTAATTCCGTTATAGGTTCGCTTGCCGCCGAAGCGCAGGATGTCCATCTGCTTTGGGTCTCCACCAGCCCACTTTAGACGGGGTTTGAAGAACGCCCTCATGTGGCCGCCCCCAACCAGCTTCGCGCCCTTATTGGCAGCGATTTTGACGGTCAGAGATTCCGGCATGGCAGAGACTTTGATGCCGGGCTTGCCGCACGTGCCGGCACCGACTTCCGGGATATGTTTGGCGCCAATGTGATCACCGTGAAGCGAACTGATCAACACCACGTCAATTTTCCCCAGCCGTGGATCATCCGGCCCGGCAACGGTCATACCGACATCAAACAGAATGCGTGTACCGTTTGGATCTTCTAAAACAAAGGCCCGGTCACGGGCACAGAATTCACCATCGTGACTGCCCAATGGTGTGATTTTAACATTTGCGGAATACGCCGGTGCGCCATAGGCACCGGTAAACATAACTGCCGCCACGGCAGCAACGCATAACTTTTTCATTGAACCCTCCCGAATTTAAATTTTTGATTGATCCATGACGCAAATTCACGGGTGTGATGTCAACTTAATTCAGCTTGGGGGCGCAAGGGTCATATTGGCGGGTAGAGCCTGAGATTCCGGGACTTAGTCCCAATTCTCAGTCATAGAGGTCTCGTTGAGTAACGATTCTGTGGTCTTAGAATCCTCCTGGTCGGTGGTAGGCGTCTTTCGTCTGTGAAATTGGTTTTGCCACAGCCTTATAAGACCAGAGGGCGTCCACTTGTTGGCCTGCCATGTATTCAGCGTTGCTTTCTGCGGCGAATTCGGTCGCCAGCATGACCGAAAAGATCTCGCCGTCTTTTAAAATCGCGTAATACCGCATGGGTGCCGCCGACATGATCTTTTACCTGCTCTACTCTGTTTAGGATTTCACTATGACAGAGCGATGTGAACAGGTGATATGGAGTGTATGACGGTGGTGTTAATGGGTGTTAATAGCCAAATTACCCCGTTTCCACAGGCGTATCGGCGTCTGCACCCCATTCATTCCACGACCCGTCATAGACAGCGGCATTGGTGTTACCGAGCAGATAAAGCGCCAAAAGCGGGATGTTAGCTGTAACCCCGGAGCCACAGCTGTTGGCGATGGGCAGGCCCAGATTAACGCCTTGATCGGAGAATATATCGGTCAAGCTATTCGCCGGCAGCATGGTGCCGTCGCTGGGGTCGAGCAGGACCTTATATGGGACATTGACGCTGCCCGGAATATGGCCCGCCTTTATGTTGGGGTTCGGACCCGGGTCTTCGCCAGTGAAACGAGGGTTGGCCCGGGCATCAATCACTTGCTCAGAGTGACTGCTGACGTTGTCCTTCATTTGTTGGATGGAGCGGACGAGGTCTTTATTCAGCGGCTTTCCGGCGTAGGATGTTGCTGTAATAGAGGGGGCATCGCCTGTCACAGGGCGATTTTCCGCCTCCCATTTAGGCAAGGACCCATTTAGCCAGGAAACCTTGTCATGACCAAAGCAGCGGAACATCCACCATACCCGAGCTGCCGCTGACATTCCGCCAATATGATCGTAGGTAATCACGTGGTCTTCGGCAGAAATTCCAAGGGCGCCAACCTTTTCGGCAAATGCGTCTGCTGACGGCAGCATATGGTTCTTTCCGCCTGGATTATCCGAAATGTCGTTAATATCGAACCACACAGCACCGGGAATATGCTTTTTGTTGAATTCATCGATGGGATTGATCGTGATTCCCGGCATGGCGTAGGTGCAGTCGAGTACTTTTACGCCGGAGGCTTCCAGGTTTTGGGCCAGCCATTCTGTTTCGGCTAAGGCGTCTGGGTTGGTGTATTCCATGATTATATTCCCTAAACCATCCAAGGCGGGCAGGGCAGGCCTTTGGATTTTAAGAACTCAACGTTGAACAGTTTGCTTTGATAGCGACTGGCGTAGTCCCCCAGCACGGTGACGATGGTGTGGCCGGGCCCCAGGTCCTTGGCCATGCGCATGGCACCGGCGACGTTGATGCCGCTGGATGTCCCCAGCAAAAGGCCTTCTTCCTGAATCATGTCATAGAGAATCGGCAGCCATTCGTTATCTGAAATCTGATACGGCATATCGATTTCGAGGCCTTCCAGATTGCCGGTGATGCGGCCTTGGCCAATGCCCTCGCTGATTGAGTCCCCTTCGGATTTTAGTTCGCCGTTCTTATACCATTCATACAATGCCGCCCCAAACGGATCGGCGAGCCCAATTTTAATGTCTTTGTTGCGCTCTCTCAGCGCGGTGGCGACCCCTGCCAAGGTTCCGCCCGTGCCGACCGCGCAGATAAAGCCATCGACCTTACCTTCGGTTTGGTCCCAAATTTCCGGGCCCGTGCCTTCGATATGGGCTTGGCGGTTGGCGACGTTATCGAATTGATTGGCCCAGATCGCGCCCTTGGGTTCCTTTGCCGCCAGTTCTTCGGCCAGGCGACCTGAATAGCGGATGTAGTTGTCTGGGTTCTTATAAGGCAGGGCAGGGACTTGGATCAGTTCCACACCACAGGATAGAAGCGCGTCTTTCTTTTCCTGGGTCTGGGTCTCTGGAATGACGATGACAGAGCGGCTGCCGATGGCGTTTCCGACCAAGGCAAGACCGATACCTGTATTACCTGCCGTGCCTTCAACAATGACGCCGCCGGGCTCCAACCTGCCGCTGGCCAGCGCGTCCTTGATGATGAACAGGGCTGCGCGGTCTTTTATTGAGCTGCCCGGGTTCAGGAACTCCATCTTCGCCAGGATTTCGCATCCTGTTAGTTCGGACGCCTTTTTCAGGCGGATCATCGGCGTGTTACCAATGGCGTCGAGGAAGTCTTTGCGAATTGCCATACGTTCGGTCCGTTCGTAAATTAAAAGAATGAAAGGCGTAAATTGGAAAAATGAAAGGTAGCGGGGGGGTAAGGGCTAATCAAGCCCACTTGATGCGAACATCATCCCGATTGATCTGTAACCATTGCAGAACGTTTGCCAAGACCATGTTTGCGACCTTGCCGGTGCGTACCCAATCAAACGCTTCATCCGCATCGGCGACGAAAACCCGAATATCTTCATGTTCGTGCGCCAAGCCATGAACGCCACCCGCTTTAGACGCATCGACCCGTCCCAAGTAGGTAAAGCACGATTCAGAACTGCCGCCTTGGCTGATAAAGAACTGATTGAGCGGCATCATATCCAATAACTCGCAGCCCGTTTCTTCTTTAACTTCACGGCGCGCGACGTCATCGGGGCTTTCGCCTTCTTCGATGATACCGGCGACGGCCTCAATCAGCCACGGCGCGTAGTCATTCGGAAACCATGGCGATGCCGTGGCGGCTAAAACACCGGGGCGAAATTGCTCAACCAAAACAACCTGATCTAAATCTGGATCATACAGCAGCACGATACAGGAATGGCCGCGCTCGAAAATCTCGCGGGTCATGATGTCTGTCATGCCGCCTTCAAACCGCTTGTGACGTAGTTTGTATTGATCAACCCGAAAGTAACCTTGAAAGACAGTCTTGTGTTCAATCACTTCGACATCTGATTTTTTCATCAATTTAGTCTTCCCTTGGGTTGCGCGAAGACCCTTTATTGAGGAGGATGGGGCTCAATTCAAGGAACCTTTGACGGAGCGGTGAACTTGCACGGAATTATAGTAACTTTAAGTCTTATTGGAGCCGTGTTGGTAAGTGCGTCTTCTATCGTTGTGGCGGAGCCTGACGCCCCGAAGAGTAAAAAAGAGCAATCATCAGATGAGAAACTCAAGGCCGCAGAACAAAAATTAAAAGAGCTTAAAGCCGAGGCTCAGAAGGGAGACCGGGAGTCACAGTATGTGCTCGGTCGCTCCTATGAAATCGGCCAAGGCCAGGAGCGAAATGTTTATCAGGCCGCGCGCTGGTATCGTCACGCCGCTGCTCAGGGTCATGTGAAGGCTCAAAACGGCCTGGGTCGGTTGTACCTTCTGGGACAAGGGGTCATTCGCAGCCGCGTTCATGCGGCAACTTGGTACAAAAAGGCTGCGGCCAACGGAGATAAGCTGGCTGCGGAATTGATCAAGAAGCATAATCTCGATAAGCCGCTGAAGAAGCTTGATCAAGCTAAGATAAATGCGCTCGAGAAAAAGGCGCAACGGTTTGATGAAGAAGCGAGTCTCGCGCTCGGTAAAATCTATTTTGAGCGCCAAGGCACGGCAAAGGATTACGAGACCGCCGCAAAGTGGTTTGGGCGCGCGGGTGACCAGGGAAATATAGATGCTCAATATCTCTTGGCCAGCCAGTACGAACGCGGATGGGGGGTCGAGAAAAACACCACAAAGGCATTTCAGCTTTATAATTTTGCGGCCGAAGAAGGGTCCAAATTAGCGCAGGTCGCCGTTGGGCGATTTTATGAGCATGGAATTTCCGTCGAAAAGAATATTAACATTGCTTTCAAATGGTATCTAAAGGCGGCGGAACGCGGCAATGCACAGGCTCAGGTCAGGGTTGCAGAGGCCTATGCGGCTGGCAGTGGGGTCGAAAAAGATACGGGTGAATCAATTAAATGGTACCGTGAGGCGGGCTTAAATGGGGCGAAGTTAAGTCCGCGTCGAATGGCTAAAATTGGCGATGCCTACTTGGCCGGGCGCGATACAGACCTGGATCGGGAAGAAGCTCGGAAATGGTACATTAAGGCGGGCGAAAAGGGCGACCTTGGTGCAGTAAGAATGCTCGGCCTGATGTATATGCGAGACCGCAAGGAAGAGGTCGATTACAAAGCTGCGGCTAAATGGCTTAAGCTCGGGGCTCTTAAAGGGATCGCATCTTCGCAGCTTAACTTAGGCGCGCTTTATGCCAATGGCTGGGGGGTTAAGAAGAACTCTACTGTTGCCGCTCAGTGGTTCCAAAAGGCAATGAAGCAAGGCAATCATGCGGCACGATTTAATGTTGGCGTCATGCAGTACTATGGAATTGGCATGCCTAAGGATAGGAGCAAGGCACTGAAGCAAATTACCAAGGCCGCACTTGATGGTCATGGCGGGGCGGCCCAGTGGTTGGGCAAGAATCAGATCCGCGTGCTAACACCTGGTAAAAACTACGTTCGGACAATTAACGGCCGAAGATACATTTATGTGGAGGGAAAGGGGTACCGCCTGCTCGAATCCCAATAAATTCCATTAAATCTTAAGTAATTGAAAAGGTCAGGACACGACCCGTTCTTTTGGAAACTCGATGGTAACGGTTGTCCCGACGCCGGGTTTGCTTTCAAGATTGAGGGTGCCGCCGTGGGCTTCGACCAATCCGTGGGTGAGGGGAAGCCCAAGGCCCGTGCCTTCTCTGCTTATGCCGAGGGTGGTCTGTATCTGGCCAAATTTTTCCAGTGCCGTCGCAATTTCAGCTTCATCCATCCCGACGCCACTGTCTTCCACCTTATAGATAAATCCACCGTTTTGTCCCGCGCCGCCGGTAATTTTCACCGGTGTATCCTCAAGTGTATATTTAACCGCATTGGATAGAAGGTTCACCAAAATTTGTTTTAAGCGCCGTTTGTCTGCACGGAGTTTTAGGCCGTTTCCGGCGACGAGATTTTGCAACTTAATTCCATCTTTTTCAGCCCGCGGTGTGACCATCAAGATGGCTTCGTCAGCAATCTGTTTCATATCGACGTCGGATTCATGCAATTCTAATTTCCCAGCCTCAATCGCCGACACATCAAGAATATCGTTGATGAGATCCAACAGGTGTATGCCTGATGAATGGATGTCGATTATATATTCTTTCTGTTTGTCGTTTGCGAGATCGCCAAAGATATTCTGGCTAAGGGTTTCTGAAAATCCGATGATGGCATTGAGAGGCGTGCGAAGTTCATGGCTCATGTTGGCAAGGAATTCGGACTTTGCTTGATTAGCAGATTCGGCGCGGGTGCTTGCTTCAATTAGGTCTTCTTCAATGCGTTTGCGTTCCTCAATTTCACCTCGCAATTGCTCGGTTCGCTCGTGGATACGCGTTTCCAGGTTCTCTGTATGGTCTTGTTGCATCTTCCTTTCAGACCGTATCCGATCTTCTTCGGCAAGTTTTTGCTGGGTAATATTGGTGGAGACTCCTCGGTAGCCCAGAAACTTTTTATTGTCGTCGAAAACGGGGATGCCACTGTTTAAGACATAAAAACCATTCCCTTCGGATGAAGAGGTCGATGTTTCCAAATCTTTAAAGGGGCGTCGAGCCTTCAGGTCTTCTTCAAATTTCGTCCATTTGCCGCTTTCTGACTTTAGATCGTTGGTTGTTACCAACTCTTGCCGGGTTTTCCCTAAACGTTCATCAGGCTGAAATCCGGTTATTTCAAAATAACTTTGCGAAATGTATGTGAACCTGTGATCCGAGTCGGTCTCCCAGAACCAATCAGAGGCAGCATCAGCGAAATCCTTGAAACGACGTTCGCTTTTCCGAAGTTCTTCGGCGATGTGTTCGCGTTCTTGAGCGCTGGCGGTAAGCCTCCGATTAAGCTGTAACGTCGAATAATACCGCCAAGCGCCCATAAAGAATGTCATTAAAACCAGGGCCATGCCCATGACAAGCGCGATACGATCTGTGGTCCAATAGGTGGCAGGCCGCCCAAAATGACGTGCATAGATTGTTCCGAATTCAGACGAAGTAATAAACTCTTTCACACCCCGATTGAGGAGTGCCTGAAGCTCAGATTGTCCTTTTTGGACGACCATTCCCCGTTTAATTTCAATAAGGGGAGAGCCCACGATCTTGAAGCGATCTGTTATGCCACCGTCCCGAGCCAACTTTTGAAACACAGGTTTTGGGTAAGCTACGACATCCACTTGAGCGGATAGCAAACCAAAGAGTGCACTTGGCGCGTCTGCAAAAACTTTGCGTTTTACATTTTTTCGTCTTGCGAGAATTCGGTTTGCCGCATTGGTTCTCGTAACGCCAATTTTGCGTTGGTGTATATCGTCCATCGTCTTTATTTCGTGACTGTCACTGCGGATGAAATAAACGATTTGGAATGTCTCGATAGGAGCGGTGAAATCATAAATTTTCTTTCGGGATTCCGTGATGCCTAAACTGGGAAGCGCATCGATCTCGCCTTCGCGCAAAGCCTTGTGCATTAGTCGTCCGCTTTTAAAGACCTTGAATTTAATCTTTAAACCAAGCCGACGTGCGATCGCCTTTGTTGTATCTATTGAAAAGCCAAAAGTTTTGCCATTTTTGTCGAGTTGGTAGTACGGAGGAAAGTTGCCGATGGCGCCGAAGATAATTTCTTTGTTTAGATCCGCAGCAGCAGTTTCACATAAAAAAATGGAGAAGAGGCAAAGGATACCGATTGCGGTTTTTACTTTCCGCAGAAACGTTCTTGTATGCTGGAATGTTTCCAACAAATCCTTTTTGCCTTTAATTATTGCCTTAAAATTTACACCGAATATTCTTTGAATTTAAAATATCTCGGTCTTAAATTATAGAAAAATTCTAAGACTAATGGAATAGTATTGATTATCCTTTGGTAATGGTTTCGTGTGTTCAGCATTAGTGTCTTGGCTATTTCTTCGTCTCATAAGTGGTGATCGCCTTTTTCAGGTCGTCGAATTCTTCACAGCCGAAGGTGCAGAGACTATCTAATTTTTCCAGCTGTGCTTTGGCGGCCTTCAAGTTGCCGGTCTGTAAATAAAGCTCACCTAAATATTCCCGCGCGCCACGGTGACCAGGATTGATCGCCAGTGCCTTTTTATAATAAGGCAGTGAGACTTTGAAATTGCCCATTTTGCGGTAGCTATAGCCGAGGTAGTTCAGCGCATCCGCATTATTCGGATTGGTTTCGATGACTCGCTGAAAATTCCGAATGGCGAGTTTGTAGTTGCCAGCTTTCAAAGCCGACTTCCCGGAAGCAAAATCGACGTCAGATTTTGAGGGTTCGTCATCAGAGGACCCGGCGGCGTTAACAGGAGTGTTCAGGCCAGACAGCCCTATCACGATGGCGAGGAGGAAGATAAAGAGAATCCTGATGTACATGGTCAAACGCTCCTAATTTGATCAGATTTAAACGAGAAGCGATAGTATAAAATTTTGAACACTATTGGAATTGATGACCATCACACCCCCCATTACTCCTATGCCATTGGGGTTGACGTTAGTTGCATCGAAAGGGCAAGGTCAGTCGAATAAAAAGACGGGCAACTCAAGCGGAATTCCGTCACGGGGAGAATTTTATGCGGGATCGAATCCTGGGCATCGGTATTTTAGCCCTGTCGATAACTTACTTATATTTAACTTATTCGCTTCCGGTTGAAGATATTGGTGATCCTATTGGTCCCCAGTTGTTTCCATATTTAATCGGTGTGGGATTATCCCTCTGTGGTATTTTCGTCTTCATCGAAGGTCTCAAAGAACAAGATGACTCGCCCGAGCTCGGCGAACAGCGCGTTCCCAGTCGCCCCCTCGCGATTATCGGTGTCATGGTCTGGATCGGATTATACTTCACCATCTTTGAGTGGTTCGGATTTGCGATCTCTTGTTCGTTGTTCCTGCTCGGTATGATGTCGGTTTTCAATCGCGGACATCTTCGCACCAACGCCATCGTGTCGGTTACATTTTCATTCAGCATTTACATCATATTCACCCAGCTTCTCGAGGTTAAACTCGCTCCGGGACCTCTTTTCTACTAGTAGAATTCATCAGGCATATGGAAACAATCGATCACATAATGAACGGGTTTAGCGTGGCCCTGCAGTGGCAGAATATTTTATTTCTGTTTATCGGCGCGGTTCTGGGTACCGTCATTGGTATGATGCCGGGTATTGGATCGTCTGCAGGGATCGCACTGTTGCTGCCGATGACCTATGGCATGAACCCGATCCCGGCACTGATCATGCTGTCGGGCATTTATTATGGCGCGATGTATGGCAATACGGCGTCGGCTGTGCTGATCAATACTCCGGGCTCTGCCTCTGCATCCATGACCACTGTGGATGGCTATCCTATGGCGAAGAAGGGGCGGGCAGGGGCTGCGTTGGCGTCGGCTGCCGTGGCATCATTCGCAGCCGGGACCATCGGGATTTTGGGGTTGTCGTTCTTAGCCATCCCGTTTGCCGAGTTCGCTTTGCGATTTGGCCCGGCTGAATACTTCATGCTGATGTTCTTTTCCATGTCGGCGGTCTCGTCGCTGGCGGGGAAGTCTCCTGCCAAAGGACTATTCGCTGCGTTCTTTGGATTGATGATCGCGACCATCGGTATGGACCTTCAAACCGGCATGCCGCGCTATGTGTTTGATGTGCCTGAGTTGCAAACAGGGGTGTCGTTCCTGATCGTTATCGTTGGCATGTTTGCCCTGACCGAAGTCTTCGTGAACATCGAAAAATGGTTCATGGGACAACTTATGCCGGTGAAAATTCAAGGTAGCCTGCTGATGACCTTGGATGAATGGAAGCGTTGCTGGCGGCCGATCATCAGAGGCGGTTTAATCGGTTTCTTTATTGGAATACTACCGGGCGCCGGTGGCACGATCGCGACCGTGATCGCCTATTCAACAGAACAAAAGCTATCCAAAAACGGCCATGAATTCGGCACCGGCGCAATTGAAGGCGTCGCTGCCCCAGAGGCCGCCAATAATGCCTCAACCTGCGGCGCGTTTGTGCCTTTGTTGACGTTGGGAATTCCTGGGTCCGGTACGACCGCAGTCCTGCTGGGCGCGTTTATTCTATACGGCTTGGAGCCGGGGGCTGAATTGTTCGACACCCATCCAGAACTGGTCTGGGGCCTGATCGACAGCATGTATCTCGGCAATGTGTTCCTGATTATCTTAAATTTGCCCTTGATTGGTATCTTTGTTCGAATGCTGTATCTGCCGCCGGGTATTTTACTCTCGATTATTCTCGCCGTGGCGTCGGTGGGAATTTATTCCATCAGCAACAGCACTTACGATTTATATGTCCTGCTGTTCTTTGGCGGGCTCGGATACGTCTTCCGCAAGCTGAAAATTCCAGTGCCGCCGTTGATTCTGGGGCTCGTCCTGGGCAAGTTGATGGAGCAGTCTTTCCGCCAGGCGTTGATCATTTCTGATGGCAGCTTAAAGGCTTTGGTCACGGGCCCGATCTGCATCATCTTGTTGATCTTGGCGCTGACGGCGATGTTCCTCCCGGCCATCATATCCTTTGTACGCAACAGACGTGAAGCGAGCCTTTAACCATTGACCTAAGTTAAATTCCACATTTGAATGTCGTTCGTGAAATCTAATAATCAAACGGGGAGAAAAATTATGTTGAAAAAATTCAAATATATAGCATTGCCTGTCGTAGGTTTTGGTCTTCTAGCACTGACGAGTGGCGCGACACCTGCGGATGCCGGTTGGAAGCCGTCACAGAACGTTGAGATTTCAACGACGTGCAAAGCCGGCTGTGGTCCAGACCGGATTGCCCGGATGCTGCAGAAGATTTGGAAGTCTGAAAAGCTCGTCGATGCAGACGTGATTGTTCACAATAAAGCCGGTGGCGGTGGTGGGATCCAATTAGGGTACATCGATGCGCATCGGGGTGACGGTCACTATTTGGGCATCGCCAGTGCGAGTGCGTTGTCGACGTATCTCACTGGGCGCACCAAAATCGGCTTACACCAAATGACCCCGCTTGTTGTTATGGGGCAGGCCTATATTTCTACCGCTGTTAAAGGCGACTCGCCCTACAAGGACGGTAAGGCCTTGCTGGCACAAATGAAGAAAGATCCGAAGTCTGTTGCAGTTGGAACAGCGACGAGCCGTGGTAATTCAAATCACATGGCAATTTCACTGGCGGCGCTTAAGTACGGGATCGATCCGGGTGCCTTGAAGTTTGTAATTTTCCAATCCGGACGCATTGGCCGGACCAATCTTTTGGGTGGGCACGTTGATGCCGCACAATCAAGTATTGGTGGGTTCATCAAACATCATAAAAAAGGCAAGCTTCGTATCGTCGCTGTTGCGGCACCTGAGCGTTTGGGCGGCGCGGCAAAAGACATTCCGACCTGGAGAGAGCTTGGTGTCGATGCCGTGGTTGCCAACTTCCGAGGAGTGTTTGGCCCGAAAGGCCTGTCCGCCGACATGATTTCTTATTGGGAAGGTGTTCTTCGCAAAACCGTCGAAACAAAAGAATGGAAGGGTTTTGCCAAAAAACGGATGCTGGCTGGGAAGTTCCTGGGCCATAAGGAATTCGTGAAGTTCAAGGACGAAAAAGACGCTCAGATGCGTGTTGTCTTAAAGGCATTGGGGCTTCTGAAGCGCTAGAAACCAAATGCTGCGATAATAAAGCCCGGTATTCCCTTTAGGAGTACCGGGCTTTTCTTTGCCTAGCCGACCGCCGTTTCGCCCTCTGAACTGATCAGCACGAAGGCGATGACGCAGGGTTCAGTGCCGTTGTTGACCCAATTGTGAATCGTTGCCCGCTGGACCAAAACGTCGCCAGCTTTCAAATGCACAACAGTATCATCCATTTCCATATCAATTTCGCCGGAGATAACCACCGCGTAATCAATGCTGTCGGTGCGGTGATTGCGCGGCGTGACGCCGGGGAGGTATTCGATGACCCGAAAGACTGATCCCCCAGGGATGGTCGTTGCGATCTCTCGGGCACCGTTGTCTTCGCCGTTCTCTTCGATCTTGATGGGTAGTTCTTCCGTGGTCCAGATCAACTGGCGGCTCATATTGGGACGGCGGCTGCTTTGGTATTTATTGGCGTCGTCGAAAACCACCACGGCCTTGCCGGCTTTATCGTGGCCAGTGATAACCCTTCGTACATTTAGTGCCATTTGAAGATATCCTCTTGAAATAAATTAAACATCCAACCCTCATTCATACTTCTCAGTCCTGGAGGGCTCCAGGATCCGTTGTCAGAGAATTATTGGATATCTAACTTTAGGCTATTTTGAACGGCTGGAGAAAGCCGATTTGAAGGTCTCGGTGAACAGGCGGGCGACGCGGGTGATGTCTTCGAAGGCCTTGGCGAGCTTTTTGCCGTAATCGTTATCCACCGGGGCATTGCGGAATTCATTGGCGAGTTCGCTGCCACGGGCTAAGTTCACAATCTTTTGCCCGCCATCCGAAAGCGTCACGGTATCGCGGATGGTGCGCTGGGTTTGCGGGGCCTCTGGTGCCTCTGGTGCTGCACTAGGTTTCGTGGCAGCGGACGTAGAGGCAGCTTTGCTCGCCGCGTCCTGACGGGCGTTAAAGATGTTGATAAAGAAATCTCGAATCTCGGCCATTTCTTGCCCTTCAACCAGCATTTTGCTGATCATTTTCGATTGCAAAATCACTATAGCACATCGCGTGTGTTTGTAAAAGTTGAGGCTGGAAAGGCATTGCAGCGGTTCCATGCCCAAAATATCTGTTGTCTTAGGCCACCCTATCACTCGGACTGGGTGGTGACGCGGCGTGACCAGATATTGTAATTTTTTTCCATGCTGACTAGATTGATGCGTTGAAGGAGGGCGAAGATGAATTCTACGGACCTATCCACATTGAAGATCTTGGTGATCGATAATGAGGCGCACATGCGTACATTGATCATTCGAGTCTTGAGCGATCTTGGGGTCAAAAGCGTTATGGAAGCGGAAGATGGCAACTTCGGGCTTGAGGCTGTTCGCCGGTCGCGCGGCGAATTTGACATTATAATTTGCGATTTGGATATGCCGGAACTAGACGGTTTCGGTTTTGTTAAAGCCCTACGTCAGTCACCGAACCCCAAACATAAGGACATTCCCGTTCTGATCGTATCTGGACACGGTGACATGGCCAATATTCAGGAAGTCGTAAAAGCGGGCATTCATGGGTTTGTCACCAAGCCCATTTCGAGGCAGTCGCTGGAACTCAGGCTGACCGCTGCGCTGAATTCTCCTCCCATCGACCCAACCCGTTTGAAGAAATAGCCGGCCTCTAGCGCCGTCTGACAAACAAAAAGTCGCCACCTTCGTGCCCGGCCTTGCGGACGTCTGCATATTCCGGCGTTTGGTCGGCTTTCAGCATCACCGGTCGGCGCAATTTGCTGAACATGTTCGTTCCGTCCATGACGCCTTTGTTGGTTCTAAGAAGATTGAGGAATGTGGAGGCGAAGGGGGAGTGGTTGCCGCCGGCGCTATCAACCACCGGTTCCAACCCGCCAGAGGTCATGACCAGGCGCGCGCGTTTCTTTGCGACTTTGCGCACGTAATCAGGCATGTGCGCTTGAACCTTGATGCCGCGCACCAAGGTGCCAGAATAACAACTGTCCGCCATTACCAGAACATGCTTGGCGTTCAGCGCCTTCAGGGTGTCAGTGACGTCGACTGTCGAAAGCCAATCGCGCCGACGATTTGCTTTGGCATCAACTGGCAGCCAGTAGCCCCGGTCAGAGCCCTTATCCAACCAACCGTGGCCGGCGTAATAAATCAGCAAGTTGTCTGCGCTGGTTAACTTTTCTCGGTATTCATCCAAGGCGTCGAGGATATTGTCCCGGCTGGCATCGGTCAGAAGCTTTACCTTAAAGCCATAGAAGGTTCGTAGAACATCAGCGATGCTTTCGGCGTCAGTCTTGGCGGTTTTCAGTTTTCGGAGGTGTTTGTAGTTGTTGGAGCCAATGATGAGCGCGTGGTAGGCGCCGAATTGAACGTCCGCATATTTAGCGAGATTAAGTTCGATCGTCGTTTCTCTATTTACGTTGGCATGCTGGGGATGTGGGGCCACGGTTTGAGTCGTCGAAGGCGGTTTTAAACCAAGGAACCACGTCAGCAAGGCCTTCTTCTTTGAGGCAAAATCTTGTTCATTAATAAGGCCATTGGCGCGAAGTTGATGCAGACTTGCCAATTGCTGCTTAAGAATATTTGCCCCACCAATGGCAGAGGCGCTTTGTTTGGCTTTGTTCAATTCCAGGGCGGCAAGGCGGGTCCTTTCTATTTCGGCAAGGCGTTTGCGCTCAGCGTCTGCCTCTTTTTTGCGTTGGATTTTTGCAAGTCGAATTGTTTCTAAGCGTTGACGCAGGGCACGGCGTTTGGCTTCATCGGTCTTGCGGGCTTTCTCAGCGGAGACCAAATTATATTCGGGTTTTAACTCGTCCTTATTAAGCGGCCTGATGACTAATTTCGATCCAGTCGGGAATTTTACTTGCTCCAATATCATTTGTTCAAAGTGGCCGTTTGGGTGGCCATAGGTGGCCTCTTTACCGCTCCAGGTGCGCTCAAATTTGAGCATCACGCCGGTGTCTGGATGAAGCCAAACGGTTTCAACAAACTTTCGACCCTCTTCGGCCCAGGTCGAACACGCACAATTTTCAACTGACAGACCTTTGGTGACAATTTTGACCGACGCGTAGAATTTTCCGCCAACATATAACGGTCCAATGGAGTCGACGACAGAGGTGAGAGACCACACCTGCCAATACCGGGGGGGCCAGTTCTCTTCTATTTTATAGGTGATCTTATTGCCGACTTTTAGAGGCCAGAAGGCGTCTACTAGTTTTTTGTTATCATCGCTTAACTCGGTTTCAATATTGCCGTGAAAAGGTGAATAGGGATCGCCTGTGATCTGTACGATGTTTCCGTAACGGGTGTAGGGATCAACCTTGGAAGATTCGTAAGTCGTGGCATTCCCATCAATTTCTGTGACTGAAATTGAATCTTTTAAGGGGCCGTAGATGAGTTTTGTGCCGACGGGGGGCGACTTGTATTGGATTGTCTTGTCTGCTTCCGCTGCTAGCGCGTGCAGAGACATTCGAGCCCCTGGTAAGCCGACAAATAGAATTAAAGCAGCAACAAAAAATAACGTCTTCGGCAATTCAATCCCCCTTAGAATAGCGCTTCAGCTTAACTATCTACTTGTGATAATGGAAGGGGTAGGGGGATTATTCCGGTAAGTTGAATGCTATTGTATTCAACCGGCTTCGTTTTCGTCATATTTACTCAAATTTTTGTCGTAACTTTGTTTTGAAGATGTTGGTTTATTTGATATTTGACTTAAATATGTATATACATATAATGGTTATGCCATTGGAATTTTAGGAAGTTGGGAAAACCCATGAGTGATCAAGACCCCATGCCTGCGGAAATTTTACAGCCGGGAGATTGCGTCAGTTATCGGCTTCGTCGGGCAGCTCGTACAGCTGCAAGATTTTACGATATGGCTTTAAAACCGTGTGGTTTACGGAATACCCAATTTACCCTTTTGGCCTCGCTCCGGCGGTTTAAGGAAGCCAACATTGGTGATTTATCTGAAGCTTTGGCGATCGATGGCACGACCCTAACCCGCAATTTGAACTTACTTGTGAAAAAGGGCTTAGTTGAAAATTTTGGGATGGACGATGGGCGGGTTAGAAACCTTCGTCTTTCTGAACTGGGCAATGCAATGTTTGAGGAGGCTTTGCCGCTGTGGCAGGAGGCACAACACCAAGTTCTCGTCGCTCTGGAGCCGGAACCTTGGTACGTGTTAAGGGCGCAACTTGGTAAGATTGAAGTCGCCTGTAATCCCGAACGATAAAAATTTTCCCCAATTATATGTATATACAACTTTCTCCATGGAGACCTAAAATGTCAGCTATAACCTACGATACAAAACCTGAATCCCGTTTTACCGAGAAAGCCATTTTTATGGTAATCTTAACAGTGTGGTTTGGCCTTGCAGCGGCCGCCGGAATGACCGGGGTTTTCACGGCGGGGCCAGATGCCCTTGTCCGTCCGATCCTTCTTTCAGTCGCCGTGCCAGTGGCGACGTTCCTCGCCTTTTACGTCGGATCAAAGCGGTTCCAAAATTATATCCTAACCCGTGACATCCATTTTTTGACCATGCTCCAATCCTGGCGTGTGTTGGGATTTACGTTTCTGATGCTCTATGCGTGGGGCACGCTTCCGGGTTTTTTTGCCTGGCCAGCGGGTGTGGGTGATGTCTTGCTCGGCCTCAGCGCGCCGATGATCGTGCTAACTCTCATCCGTCGGCCAGATTTCGTAAAGAGTCGGCGTTTTATCGTGTGGAACTTGTTAGGTCTGTTTGATTTTATTGTCGCGGCGGGGACAGCCATGCTCACCGCTGGCAGCATCCCAAGTCTGATCAGCGGGACTGTAACCAGTGGGCCGATGGAGATATGGCCACTGAACCTGTTCCCAAGTTTCGGCGTCCCAATCTTCATCATCCTGCACCTGACGGTATTGTTTCAGGTGATGAAAATGCGGCGGGGGATGTAAGAGAGTGTGCTCAGTCGCAGTGAGTGCCAGGAACGATTTACTATGAGACGACGGGTTAGCAAATGTGTAAGATGCGTTGCGCGAGGTCGTTCCTGGAACGCTGTTATAAAATGTCGAATTCATGGGAAGTAGATGGCAAATATTCAGTCCTCAAGATTTATCTCTTTGATCCAACGCATCCTCCAAGGCGAGCCTCGGTGGCAGTGGGCGCCGATATTGCTGGCACGGGTATCTTTGGGCGCGTTCTTTGCGATTTCGGGGTGGAATAAGCTGTTTAGTGCCAAGCATGGCGAAAGCTTGCTCAAGACCATGGTTGAGGCAGGGATCCCGTTTCCTGAGTTCATGTCTGTGTTCTTGGCGTCGGTCGAGTGCTTTGGCGGGATGTTTTTGATTGTTGGGTTTCTGTCGACGTTCTGTTCGATCGCGCTCACCATTGCCATGATCGTCGCCATCGTGACGGTGGAGATTCATCACGCCATTCCGGCGGGCTTGGGGCCTTTGGATTGGCTGGATTGGTTCTTGTACCTGCCACAAGTCCTCTACGTCATTATGTTCGTCTGGTTGATTATTACCGGCCCTGGTCCAGTGAGTGTTGATCACATGATCGCCCGGCGGTTGGGGGTCGAGAGAGAGGACGGGGCGTAGCTTCTTTTTCTAACTACATAAAAAATAGTTGATTGCTACATTTCACGAAGTATCTAGATTTCGGCATCCCTCCTATGGTCGGCTCCAACATGAACCGCGACTTAGGAGTAAGACCATGACATTAATTGCAATCGCCTATAAATCGAACGATTCAAAGGCAGAACGGCTGAAAACGTTGGGCACAAAGGCCTTAAAAGGGTTTTGGTCTCTGTTTCACCGTTCCAAACGCTTTGATCTGACCGGTTTGTCTGATTACCAACTGCGCGATCTTGGTCTCAGACGGGATCAGATCAATGCAATCAGCCACGGTGGTATGATGCCACAAGTATCTAGAGGCAGTGGGCGCGTGATCAAAGCTGACTTTCAGGGAAAAGAAAGTCTGTTTGAGGTTCCCGAAAACCGACTGGCGGCGTAACCGCGTAAAGCTTTTGATCTCTTCTCAATCCGAGTAGTCTTTTTTGGAGTAAATATAAAAAAGCGCACAGGGAGTTGGGACCAATGGCGGACAAGTACGATATTATCATTCTGGGGGGCGGAAACGCCGGGTTTGGTGTTTCCGCAATCGCCCACGAAGCCGGCAAGAAGATCGCCTTTATCGAAGAGCTAGATTTCGGCGGTGTCTGCCCCAACCGGGGCTGCACGCCGAAGAAGGTTTTCGTCGCGGCTGCCCATTCCCTGCATGAAATAGAGCTTGCGGAAGTTCACGGCATCACCGTCGGCGAACCATCGCTGGATTGGGCCAAGATGGTCGCCCGTAAGGATGACATGATCGGCTTCCTTCCGGGGGCCATGGAAGGCTTGGCCGGCAAGCGCGGGGATGTCTTTAAGGGCACAGGCAAGTTCGTCGGCCCTAATTCCATCGACGTAAATGGCCAAGTCCTTGAGGGTGATAATATCGTCATCGCGACAGGCTCAAAGCCGCGCCCGCTGCCGATCCCGGGGGCGGAGTTGATGATCACGTCAGACGAAGTCTTGTCGGAAGAGACCCAACCAGACGAAGTCGTCTTCATCGGCGGTGGCGTCATCGCCATGGAATTCAGCCATGTCTACGCCAGAGCTGGCACCAAGGTCACGATTTTGGAAGTCATGTCGCGCCTTTTGCCGAAGATCGAAGGCGATGCAGTGGCAGCAATCCAGGCCGAAAGCGAACGCATTGGCATTACGGTGAAAACCGACGTCGCAGTCAAAGAGATCATTGAGACGAACGGCAGGCTGCAGGTAGCCTATCAAGACGAAGGCGGCGAACACACAGTGCTCGCTGATCGGGTCGTAAATGGCGCGGGCCGGGTGGCCAACGTCGACACCCTTGATCTGGATGCTGGAAACGTAAAGCACGATCACTTAGCGGTTGAGATTGATGAATATTTGCGCTCGACCTCGAACCCGTCCGTCTGGGTTTGTGGCGATTCATTGGTGACATCAGCTCAACTGTCGCCGATTGCCAGCTACGAAGGCCGGATTGTCGGCCAGAATATTGTAAATGGAGCCTCAGTTAAGCCGGATTACAGTGTTATCCCCAGTTGCGTCTACACCGTGCCCGCGCTCAGCACGGTGGGCCTGACCGAACAAGAAGCCGCAGACCAAGGTCTGGACGTCAAAGTCACCACCAACGACATGCACGACTGGTTTTCAGGCAAGGCTTACGCGGAATCAGTTGCTTTTGCGAAGGTGCTTGTGGATGAGAAAGAAGACAAAATCGTCGGCGCCCACATGGTCGGCCACAACGGCGAAGACCTCATTCACCTGTTCGCCATGGCCATGCGCCACGGAATTGCTGCCAGCGCCCTAAAAGACGACATCTTCGCCTTCCCAACGTTTTCGTCGGATGTGAAGAATTTGTTTTAGGGGGGGAGCCTTACATCTTACCAATTTCCACCCTATACTTCCTCGTCACATGCGTGTGTGTTCGGGATACAGGGGAATTTCCACGTGTCTAGGCCTTCGATCAACGGCGATTTCTCCATGTCTGCGTTTTGGGCTGGGCTGACTTGTTTTGTTTGGTATGCGTTTGGAGCTTTGCCGCTGCATGTCGCGGTATCGGTGCAATTGGGATTGACCGCGGCTGAGACATCAAGCTGGGTTTTTATTGTCTGGTTCACAGGCGCAGTGACGTCGATCTTCCTCAGCATAAAGTATCGCCAGCCCATTCCCATCACCTGGACCATCCCTGGAATGATTTATATCGGCACCCTGGCAGGGCAATATAGCTTTGCTGAAATCTTGGGGGCCAATTTGGTTGCCGGGATTGCCATTACCTTTCTTGGTATCTACGGATTTGGGCAGCGGATCATGACGTGGATGCCGTTGCCGATCATCATGGGAATGTTTGCCGGCAGTATTCTGATCTATGTCACGCGCATGGTCGAAGCGACGGTGACCGATGCGTCGGTTGCCGGATTAACTGTTGCGGCGTATCTGGTGGGGCGTGGGCTCAAGAATCCAAAGCTGCCACCGATGGGGCTCGCCGTGGTTATTGGCGGAATTGCCGCTTGGCTATGGGGGGATATTAAGGCGGCTGCTGTACCGTTCGAATTGCCGAATGTGGAACTTTATGCGTTGTCATTTAACCCGTCAGCCATGATCGCCGTTAGCCTACCGCTGATCATCCTCACCATGGGGCTTGGCAATATACAGGGCTTGGGGTTCTTGGTGGCGCAAGGCTACAAGGTACCGGTGACTCAGGTCACTGTGGCTGTTGGCATTAACTCCATGATCAATGCGTTGTTCGGCGGGCATCCAGGAACTGTGGCCCGTGCGGGGGCGGCGATTGTTGCCAGCGAAGATGCCGGGCCGATGGAGAAACGGTATTGTGCAAATCTGGTCGCGTCAGGATTGGTAATATTCATGGCATTGTCGGCGAGTTCTGTTGCTGCCTTGGTAGGAATTTTACCGAAGTCGTTCGTTTTTGCCTTGGCCGGGTTGGCGATTTTTACATCTTTACAGGGGGCCGTTGAAAAAGCCTTTCAGGGTAAGCTCGCGTTTGGTGCCTTGGTCGCCTTTGCGGTCTCTGCGACGCCTTTCGCGGTGGCTGGGATCACCTCTGCCGTGTGGGCAATTGTTGCGGGGATCGGAGCGTCCTTGATTGCAGAGCGCGAAGATTTACTTCTGTACTGGAAGGGTTCAGACCCAGAATCGCCCTGACGCGCCAAACACTGACGTTACCAACCCGAGCACCAGATTAACCGCGATGATCAGCCGAATGGTGTTTAGCCGAGCTGCCGCTTCTGGCCATTCCTCGGCGGCGACGTGGCGCTTAAATACCTGGAAGGGCCCGGCGTAGATATAGAGAAAAAGCCCGATCATGATCCACCCGGTGATTTGCATGGTGGTGATGTGGGACCCGACGTTTTCAAACCCGCCGAAATCCAGATAAATCTGCGCATACCCGCTCATTGGCAACAACGCCGCGGCCAGTGCGACCCAGGCGAAGAATCTTTCAAACACACGGTTCAGCAGTTTCAGCCGCTCTGGTCCCTCCATTTGGTCAACCGCCGGCCGCAAGACCAAGTAGGCAAAAAACATACCGCCGACCCAAACAATGGCGGCAAGAACGTGAATGGGTGCTGCGAGAGCTGAAACGTTGGGCATGGCAAGGCGTCTCCCAATTAAGTTGCTTGAATTTATTATGCAATATCTGAGACTTAGAGAAAAGCCCCCTGACCCTTTCATAGGGTTTAGTGAAATCTAAATTGGGGGACCTTGACCATGACCACGATCAAAATTATCAGCGCACTTTTCGCCACTGCCATGTTGTTTCAAACGGCTTCAGTCGAAGCCGCAGATACCCGCGTTGGCGGCGTTCGGGTTTCTGAGAATGGAGCCGGGGAGTACCGTCGAGACAACAGAGCGCGCGCCCGAAAACCTTGGGAACTAGATCGCCCGCGTTACAGGGAACGCCATCATGGACGTTCCCATCGGTCGTCTTCAAACAATAACAAAGGGTTCGAGCATACGATTTCATCCGAATACACTTATTGTAGACGCAAACAATTCGGGCGCGGGGCAGAAAGCTGCGGCCTTCGTGTTTGGGTGGATATAAAGACGGACGAGCAAAGGTCTTTTCGGGCAAATGTTTCCTGCACCGTACAGATTGAAATGACCTATGAAGGTGATCGTGTATTTACCCGAACGACTTGGCATGACCTTGATAAGACGGCGTGGATGTATGATGGCTCGGGGTATGTATATATGAGAAAAAGAATCTACGGCGAACGAATGCACGAGCGCCTCATTGACGCCGATGTCGTGCGTACGAGTTGCAGTGTTTACCGAGCGTAAACGGAAAACCGGTCAGGCTTACATTACATCGCCGCTGACGGGGTTGTAAAAATGGACGTTTGAATCGGTTTTCTTTTTATCTTTCTTGGACTTCTTACTGCCATACATGCGCATATCAGCGGTTTTGACCAATTCGTTGATGTCGGAGGTATCGTTTGGAAAGACCGACGCCCCGACGCTGGCGGCAACGGAAACCATCTTTCCGTCAATCTCATAAGGCTTGCTGGAGATCGCTTGCTCTATATTTTGTGCAATTTGTTGAACGCGCTCAGGTTTATCGACGCGGACTAGAACCGCCGCGAACTCATCACCGCCCAGCCGTGCGACCACGTCACTTTCTCTGGTTTGATCTACGATACGTTCCGAGATTGACTTCAAAACTTAGTCCCCAGCAACGTGTCCGTGCGTATCGTTGATCTCCTTGAAATCATCGATGTCGATGTACAGCACGCCGAGGTTTTCGTCCGAGCGTTTGGCTTGTAAGGCCGCCATCTGAAGGTTTTCTTCGAACAGCACGCGATTGCCCAAGCCGGTCAGGGAATCTTTCAGAGCAGAGGTCTGAAGCTCGACCTCTTTGTATTTGCGATACAGCGCATAAGAAATGCACTTCGCAAGCTCAAATTCATCAAACTTGGCTTTTATGAGGTAATCCATCGCGCCCAACTGAAGCGCCTCAAACGCGGTTTGACGTTTGGTATTCATCGTCAGGAACACGAAAGCGGTCAGTAGATTTTTATCTTTGAGGCCGTTGAGCACGTCAAAGCCCGTGCCGCCATCGGTTAAGAAATAATCCAGAAAGCAAACATCGAAAAAGGACCCCCGTAAAAGATCAATAGCTTCCGCAGCGCTTTCCGTTCTTTTGATGCCACGATTGGTTGGACACACGCTAGCAATCATCGTTTCCAAATAATTGGCGTAGTCTGCGTCATCCTCAACAATGAGGAAGCGCAACGTAGGGCCGCTTTCGCCACCGATTGCCATCATCGCATACCACCTTCTGGCCCCAAAATTTTTGGAGCAACGAGATACAAAAAAAAATTAATTTATCACAGAGACCGATACTCCCCTTTTATCCGTCTCTAAGATTCATCAAGAACTATAACACACAAGTTATGGGGTTGTTATGATAATACAATGTTTTTTATTTGATTTTAATCGATCAACCCTTTAGGTCACTGACTAACAACGATTTTTTTGTGTGAATTTGTAGGTTGGTCATTGGAAATGGAAAATTTTACGCCTTTTGAGGCGATATTAGGTGGCGTTTTAATTGGACTTTCGTCGGTAATATTGTTGTGGGGTAATGGTCGAATTGCGGGAGTCAGCGGCATTATGGGCGGCATTCTTTCGCGCGATATCGGTTCCGTAACCTGGCGCATTTTATTTGCGATGGGATTGATCGCTGGCGTGTTTATCTATCGCTCTGCTGGGGGCGCGCTGCAAGACATTGAGATCACGTCGTCGTTGCTGTTCCTGTTGGCGGGCGGTGGCTTGGTCGGATTTGGTAGCAGTCTTGGCAGTGGCTGCACCAGTGGTCACGGCGTGTGTGGCCTTGGGCGGCGTTCGGGCCGGTCCTTAGCCGCGACCATGACGTTTATGGGGGTCGCAGGCATTACGGTCTATGTGACCCGTCATTTGATGGGAGCCGCGTTATGAGCCGTCTACTAGTAGCAGCAGTTGCAGGCCTTATCTTCGGACTGGGGCTTGCCGTGTCAGAAATGGTCAATCCGCAAAAGGTTTTGGGGTTTCTGGATGTTGCCGGAAATTGGGACCCCAGCCTCGCCTTGGTCATGGGCGGTGCATTGCTAGTGACAGGCGGAACGTTCGGTTTCATCCTGAAACGTCCAGGGCCTTTGTTTGATGTCAGCTTTCATGTGCCAACGCGGCACGACATTGACGCAAAACTATTGCTGGGCGCGGGAATCTTCGGCCTTGGCTGGGGCATCGTCGGGTTATGCCCGGGGCCAGCTATTGCGGGGCTGGCTTACGGCCACATGGGCTCTGTCTGGTTTGTGTTGGCGATGTTCGGCGGGTTTGCGTTACACCGCGCCTACAATCACTTCTTTTGAATGACAAAAGTGAAGACGCCATCCGCTTCAGTTTCACTGACAAGCTCGTTTCCGGTTGAGCGGCAGAACGCTGCAAAGTCAGCAACGGCACCGGGATCGGTCGCCAGAACCTTAATGTCCTCTCCAGCGCTCATTCCTTTTAGTGCTTTTTTTGTTTTTACGATGGGAAGCGGGCAGTTCATTCCTTGGGTATCAAGTTCGATGGTCATCAAGTAGGCTCCAATTTATTTTGGTTGCGCCCTTTCGGTAATGCGAGGGGCTAAAAATTTTTCTGCCGAGCAGTCTATTATATTATAACTTTCGCATAAACAGATTTCTTAAGGCCTAAATGCGGGACTGGTAGTGATCTTAAACATCGCTAGAATAAGTTCTGTAAAGTCTACGAAAGTGGGAGGCGACAGTGCCGATAATTTTGACCGAGGCTCCATCATCTGGAGTGCTGTTGCTGCGGTTTAACAATCCGGAAAAACTTAACACCCTGAACCAGGAAATGCGGGACGAATTGATGCGCCTGTTGGATGCGGCGGCGGCGGACGATGATGTGCGTGCGGTGGTTATGACCGGGGACGAAAAGGCCTTCATCGCGGGCGCTGACCTGAAGGCCTTTGCTGCGGCTGACGTAGCCGAAATCAGATCCTGGAACCATGAGAAATTTTGGCATGACCTTGGTGTGTTTCCAAAGCCCCTGATTGCTGCGGTCAATGGCTATGCCTTGGGCGGCGGGTGTGAGGTCATGCTGTGTTCCGATATTATCATTATGGGCGAAGGCGTAAAGATCGGCCTGCCGGAAATTACCTTGGGTTTCATGCCGGGTGGGGGCGCGTCCCAGCGCCTGCCTCGTGCCGTCGGTAAATATCGCGCCATGCAGATGATCCTGACCGGGGCCCGTATTGGCGCTGCAGATGCCCTGGAGATGGAATTGGCCAGCGAGGTGGTGGCTGATGACGCGGTATTAAGCCGCGCTCTTGAGGTCGCCGAGACCGTCGCGGCCATGCCCCCCTTAGCGACCAAAAAGGTCAAGCAGGCGGTGCTGATGAGCCAGGAAGAGCCGTTTTCCGACGCGATGAAGCAAGAGCGGGAACTGTTTTATGAACTGATGGCGACGGAAGACCGGGCAGAAGGCATCCAAGCCTTCTTCGATAAGCGCAAACCTGTGTTCAAGGGGAAATAGGCGGGTGTTTGATCCGGACTCTCCAGGCCTGACAGTCGGCGTAATTGGTGCTGGCACCATGGGGCGCGGCATTGCGCAAGTCTGTGCCGTCGCTGGATACGCCGTGATGATGCACGATAGTTTTTCGGATGTGGCCCAAGAAGGCTTTGAATTCATTCAGAAAATTTTGGCTCGGTCGGTTGAGAAGGGACGTATCAGTGGCGACGCAGCGGACGAAGCCGTGGCGCGAATTAGCATCGTGGACAGGCTGGAAGACATGGCGGGCTGTGGGTTGGTGATCGAAGCTGCTGCCGAAATCCCTGATGTAAAGAAAGACCTTTTTCGGGCGCTTGATGAGATCGTTTCTGAAGATGCCGTGCTGGCCACCAACACATCATCGCTCTCCGTCACAGAAATCGCTGCCGCCACGCGTTTGCCGGAACGGGTCGTTGGCCTGCATTTCTTCAATCCACCACCACTTATGGCGCTCGTTGAATTAATATATTCAATTAAGAACGAACTTCAACTAATTGATAATATAGAAAAATTTGTTGAAAAAATTGGAAAAATACCCATTCGGATCAAGGATTCGCCTGGATTCGTCGTCAATCATGTGGGGCGCGCGCTGGCGACGGAGGCGTTTGCGATATTAAGCGAAGGTGTCGCGGAACCTGTTGATATCGACCGAATTCTCCGCGATTCCGCAGGGTTCAAGATGGGGCCATTTGAGCTGTTGGACCTCACCGGGTTGGATATTTCCCATCCAGTGACCGAACAAATATTCGCACAGTTCTACAACGATCCCTTCTATCGACCCTCAGAAATTGCCGAAGCCCGGGTTGCAGGCGGCGTGACAGGCAGAAAATCAAGGGCGGGATTTTATGAGTATCAGGACGGGAAGGCCGTTGTTCCTTCGGAGGCGGCTCCCCCTGAAGTCAAAGACGTTGATATTTGGCTCGATCCAAATGCGCCGGATCATTTGGGCAAAGTTCTTAGCGATGCCGGCGCGAACTTGATTGAGGCTTTTGATCCGCCCGCCACAGCCGTATGCGTGGTCACTCCTATTGGCTGCGATGCGACGACGGCGGCAGTAGAACTGAATTTAGACCCCAAGCGCACAGTCGCTGTTGATACCTTTATCGGCTCTGACACGCGCTGGACGGTGATGACGACGCCCCTGACGGACCCGTCGGCACGGGATGCGGTCTGGGCGTTGTTGGCGTCAGATGGCGCCCCGGTAACGTTAATTTCTGACAGTGCGGGCTTCGTCACCCAACGGGTGATCGCGATGGTGGTCAATCTTGGCTGCCAAGTCGCGGCCAAGGGGATCGCTGCGCCTGAAGATATTGATACCGCCGTAAAGCTCGGCCTGAATTACCCGCTTGGGCCATTGGAGTGGGGCGATCAGGTGGGGCCGGAGGTCGTGCTCGATATTCTGGATGATATGTTCGACTTCACCCATGATCCCCGATATCGTGCCAGCCCCTGGCTGCGCCGGCGGGTCTTGCTTGGTGTATCCTTGCTAACGCCTAATTCTTTGCCTAAATCTTGACGGAGTCCTTACCATGAGCCAAAGAACCACCCTCATCGCCGGGGCAACTCGGGGCATTGGTCGTGCGGTTTCTGATTTGTGTCATGAGAGAGGGGACATTGTTGTAGGTATCGCCCGGAGTGCGGCACCCAAGGATTTCCCTGGGGAATGTTTTCAGGCGGACCTTATGGATGACGCCTCAACCGCAGCGGCTCTTGGTGAAATCACCAAAAAATTCCAAGTCGATCATATGGTCTACAACGCCGGCATCGCCAATCCGCAATTGATCGAAGACGTCGACTTGGAAACCTTTCGCCAGACCCTCCAGATCAACCTGACCGCCTGTGTGCAGGTCGCCCAAGCAGTCCTGCCGGGGATGCGCGAACGCGGCTATGGGCGACTTGTGGGGATTTCCAGTCGGGCGGCACTCGGTCGTGTGACCCGCACCGGTTATTCAGCTGCTAAATCTGCCATGACGGGCATGTTCAGGTCCTGGGCGCTGGAATTGGCCGACGAAGGCGTGACGGCGAATGTTATTGCCCCTGGAGTGACGGCAACAGAAATGCTGAAATTCAACAACCCGGACTTAGAGGTTATGGCGCAAACGGTGCCGATGGGGCGCTTGGCGGAGCCGCGTGAAATCGCCAATGCAATTGGTTTTTTTGCTTCCGAGGAAGCTTCATTCATTACTGGCCAGACGCTGTTTGTGTGCGGCGGTGCCAGTATTACAAGCGTAAAAGTATAAGCATCACCAGCGTGAAAGTATAAATTACATGACGGATCATCTTTTCTCGCCGATTTCCCTCGGTAATGTGGGCGGCAATCTCGACCTTCCCAATCGCATCATGGTCGCCCCCATGTGCCAATACAGTTCCAACGAAGGTGTCGCCACCGAATGGCACGTGGCGCACGGGGTTTCCATGGCCTTGTCCGGGGCAGGCTTGTTTGTGATGGAGGCGACAGGTGTCAACCTGCAAGGCCGCATCACGCCGCAGTGCCTAGGTCTGTTCGATGACGAATCCCAAGACGCCATTGGTCGCGTGGTCAGTGCGGTTCGGGAATACTCTGACACCAAAATCGGCATTCAAATTGGTCACGCCGGGCGCAAGGCGTCGACATATCGCCCCTGGGAACATGGCCGCGGTCCGATCTTTGAGGCCGATGGTGGCTGGGCCACGGTGGCACCTTCCGCCATTCCCTTCGCTGATAAGTGGCCCGTGCCCAAGGCCCTGACTCAAGACGAAATGGCGGCGATCAAACAAGATTTCATCAACACGACGAAGCGCGCAGCCGAACTCGATTTCGATTACTTGGAAATCCATAGTGCCCATGGCTATCTGCTCAGCACCTTCTTGTCGTCGCACAGCAACCAGCGGGACGACGAATATGGCGGCGACCTTGAAAGCCGCATGCGTTACCCGCTCGAAGTTATCAGTGCTGTCCGCGCAGCCTGGCCTGCCGACAAGCCCTTGGGTGTAAAATTTAACGGCACCAACTTCACCGACGATGGCTGGGGAGCCGACGAAGACGTGATCTATGCCAACGCTCTCAAGGAAGCCGGGGTATCTTTGGTGACGCTTTCAGGTGGTGGTGTGGACTCGGGCGCAAAGATCGACATCCGCCCCGGCTATCAGCTTGAATTTGCAACCGCCGTCAAAGCCAACTCTACCATGACGGCAGCCAGTGTCGGTATGATCTACGACCCTAAACAAGCCGACAGCATCATCCGTAACGGAGAAGCCGACATGGTCTCCCTCGCGCGCGCCTTCCTGTTCAACCCAAGATGGGGTCTGCACGCAGCGCAAGTATTGGGTGTAGAGATGGATTGGCCCGTGCAGTATGAGCGGGGGTCTACGAAGTTGTGGGCACCTGGGGCGGAGAGTGTTGCTGGGGTGGGGTAGGTAAGCACAACATCCGATAAAGCCGAGCCTAACCATGAAAAAAAGCTGGAAAGGTATACTCCTTGTCTCCTTAGGAATCGTTTTAGTGCCATGGTATCTTGGCGACTTCGAATTTGTGGGGATGGGATATTGGGTGCAGGCGGCGTTGGCTTTGGTGCTGGGTGCTGTGATTGTCAGTCCGTTGGTAAATTTAGCTGAGCGTCGGCTTGGCGGCGGGCTGGCGGCGTTGGTCGCACTGATGGTGCTGCCGGAAACCGTATTATTTTTCCATTTTATTCTCTTTCCCCGCATCACAGCATTGTTAACGATGTGATTTAAAAATACTTTTCTCGTTTTGATGGTGGAGTGAATTCTTAAGGCAGATTCCTTAATTTATTTATTACTTTAGGCTTGCTTATCTATATTACTTTAGGTTATTCAGATTATGTTCAGTGTGCCATTTTTCCTTATAAAGTTTGATGGCAAATTTATAATGTTATTAAAACTTATTACGCTTAGATGACTCATAGCGAAAATAAAAATTCGAGTCGATTATTTGGTTTGGCTGCGCTGCTGGTCGGGCTAATCGCGATATTTGACTTTTCCTTGCCGCTTGGTGTTGCCGGTGGGGTTCCGTACGTCCTTTTGGTTCTATTGGGCGGTTGGTTTCCAAAACCTAAACATATCATTGTACTAGCAATCGTCGGTTCTATCATGACGGTTTTCGGATATTTGTTCTCTCCATCGGGCGGCATAAGTTGGGTTGTGCTGACCAATCGTGGGTTGGCACTGTTCGTCATATGGACGACGGCATTATTGCTGATCAGGCAGAAACAAGACCAAGCGGTTTTGGGGGTAAGTGAGGCGCGTTTCCGTTCGCTGATAGATTGTTCAAGTCAAGGTATTCTCGTTCATCGAAATTATAAGCCGCTGTATGCCAACCAAGCATTGGCGAGTATGTATGATTTCGCGGAGAGTGATGAAATTCTGTCTCTTGACTCAACCGAAGTATTGACCAGTCCAGAATTCAACATTGGCGATCATAATCGGGTGCTGGCGGGAGATGGCGTTAGCTGGGACAAGGAAGTCAGGGGCCGGCGGAGAGATGGTTCAGAGTTTTGGGAAATTCGCCGTTCGTTCGTTATTGATTGGGGCGGCGAGCCTGCGGTTTGTTCAATCAGGGCAGATATTTCAGAGCGCAAGCGTGCCGAAGAAGCGCTCCGTAAATCCCATGTTGAATTGGAGGGGCGGGTTAAAGAACGGACCGACGAACTTCGCGCGCAACTTATTAAGGGCAATATCGCTGAACTGCGTGTGAGGGAAGCGAGAGACCACCTGAACCTTTTGCTCGACAGCATGGCTGAAGGCGTTGTTACAATCGACGCTAAGGGAGATGTTGAGTACGTCAATCCCGTCATAGAGGAAATGTTTGGCTATTCGTTTAAGGAGTTAGAGGGAAAAAATATTTCAATATTAATGCCTAAGCCGTATCACGCGGATCATGACAATTACATTTCCAATTTTCTAAAATCAGGGAAGCCAAAAATCATCGGTGGATACCGGGAAGTTAGCGGAAAGAAAAAAGACGGATCAGTTTTTCCTTTGGACTTATCGGTTAACGAATTCATCGACGTTGGCGTCGTCAAATTCATCGGAACACTTCATGATCTAACCACCCGCAAGCAGACCGAACAGGCACTAACCGAAGCGAGAAAAGATGCCGAAGATGCCAGCCGTGTAAAATCGGAATTTTTGGCCAACATGAGCCATGAATTACGCACCCCGATGAATGCTATTTTGGGGTTTGGGCAATTGATGATGAATATGCCGAAAGAACGCTTGGCGGAAAAGCAAGATGATTACCTTCGAAATATCCTCGACAGTGGCAATCATCTGCTGCAACTCATCAACGATATCCTTGATATTTCGGCCATCGAAGCTGGCAAGCTGGAAATGCACGAAGAAGAGGTCATGGTGATCCCTGTTGTGGAAGAAATGGTGACGCTAATTCAAACCCGCGCTGATTCGGGCAAGGTGAATGTGTCGTATGAGATTGACGAAAGTCTGTTCGCCATTCGAGCCGATTCTCGTCGCTTTAAGCAAATCCTCCTGAACTTGCTTTCCAACGCGGTAAAATTCACGCCGGAGAACGGCGATGTATCGATTTCGTGCCATCAGGACAAGGCTGAAGGTATCAGGTTTGTGGTGTCTGATACGGGGCTGGGCATGACCCCGGCGGGAATCAAGAAGGCACTTGAACCCTTTGGGCAGGCAAAGTCCTCTTTAGTGCGGAAGCAAGAGGGCACCGGATTGGGGCTCCCCTTATCAAAGCAGCTTGTGGAAATTCATGGCGGAACCCTTGATATTGAAAGCATCCCGCAAGAGGGAACAACGGTAACAGTTCAGTTCCCCTTGGAGCGAATCGTCAGCCCTCACTAAACCACTTGCCAACCTCACGCCATTGGAATTCGCCGCGAACAGGTTCATACTTCCCCATCGCAACGAGAGCCACCTTTTGAGTGGGGAGGTCTGGAATTGCCTAAAGATATCGGTGTTCATAAATTTTATACGTCAAAGGTGAAGTCGCTTTTGGGGACGTTTGTTTATGGTTTTGTTGCTTTTGCAGCTCTCGGGTTTTCGGGAAAAGACGGATTTGATCCTTCGTGGGGCATGCTGTTCGGTTTAATTTTTGCCCTTGTTTTCGGCGCTGGGATGATCCGATCTGTTTTGCTTTTAATAAAGTTTTCTCCGGTGTTCATCATCGATGACGAAGGCATTATCGATAATATATCAGGGCTTAGGGCCGGACGGGTGACGTGGGATGATATTGACAGAATTGATCTCGACATAAATAGAATTGGATTGGCGGACTATAGCACGCTCGAAATTTTTCCAAAGAATTTGGAAGCCCTCATCGCCAATCGAAGGAGAAGCGCACCCTTCATTAAAAAAATATTTTTTTGGCTCGACAGTTCCTCAATTTCGCTTAGCGGCTTTGAGATGAAGGGAAAGCTTAAAAATATCGCAGATGTTCTTAATCAAGGCTTGGCATCATAGATTTCAGGTTTATACCAGAAGGTCACCACGATGAGGACGCCATGAAAATCACCGCTCTCAATTCACCGTTCGTCGGAGAAGTCACGGGAATTGACTTGTGCGAGCCAGTTGACGCGGAGACTCAAGCCGAAATAATTGCTGGCATGGACACCCATGGCGCGCTGGTTTTTCGTGATCAGGCCTTGGATGATGACGCGCAGATGCGGTTTAGCGAGCTGTTTGGACCATTGGAGACATCGCGCCGGGCGCATCGCTTGGACTACCCAGTCCGGCTTGATATTCATATGTCGGATATCTCCAACCTGGATGAAACCGGCAAGATTTTGGAACCGAATGACTATCGCTTGATGAGCAGTCTGGCCAATCGTTTATGGCACACAGACAGCAGTTTCAAGCGCGTTCCCGCCCGCTATTCCTTGTTGTCCGCCCGCACCTTGCCAAGCAAGGGCGGCGAAACCGAACTGGCTGACATGCGGGCGGCCTATGATGATCTGTCAGAGGGTCGCAAGGCGGAGATCGAAGACTATATTTGTGAGCATTCAATCTTTAACTCTCGCGCCATTTTGGGGTTTACGAACTTCACCAAGGAAGAACACGAAGGCTTGCCGCCGGTGCCGCAGGTATTGGTACGCACCCATCCCGGCTCAAAGCGCAAAAGCCTGTACTTAGCATCCCATGCCGGCAGCATTCAGGGCCTACCAGTTCCCGAAGCGAAGATTTTGCTGCTTGATTTGATGGAGCACGCGACGCAACGGAAATACGTCTATACCCACCATTGGCTACAAGGCGATGTGCTGATGTGGGACAACCGCTGCACCATGCACAGAGGGCGCTGGCACGAACCGACAGATATCCGCGACATGCGCCGCACCACAGTTTCGGATGAAGTGTCGACGGTCGCCTAGTAGCGCTATGTTCAGAGCGTTGATAAGACCTTAAGCAATCGGTCCCAGGTTCTGGTGGGGGTCTTGTAATTTACGCCAATACTCACACCGTCTGAACGAGCGACAGTGCCTTTGATCTTCAGGTTGGTCATGCCGTGTTTAAGGGGGATGAAAATATAAACGGTTATGGGTTCGCCGAGCGCAAACTTGTTCGCCATATCCCCTAACAGAACGCCAGTTGAAGAAACGTTCAGCAACACGCATTCCATGCCGTCGACTTCAGCCGTCAATGTCGGCAGTTCATAGCGTTCAGCCGCGCGTTTATTATCACTCATATAGATTGGCCTTGATTATATACTACGCCCCCGAAATACCGAGTTTAGGATGTCTTTAATATCGCAGTCACGACTAAATAAAATTTTGTCTTCAAATTCGTCATTTAACAATTAAATTATTGCTCGTCTATATGGCACGTGAGAAGTTGGTGCAGTGCTGGGCAGGAGCCTCAACCGGGACTTTTTGCATTGATTTCCACAATTTTATTCAAAGATAGTCGTGGGAAAGCGCGTTTCGACTAATCCGATCTAAGAAGGTTGATTGATGACTATTCGACTGTTTGAACCTGTGACGATGCGAGGCCTGACCTTGCCCAACCGAATTGTCGTTGAACCGATGACTCAATTTTCCGCCGACGAAGGTGTGGCCGGCGATTGGCATATTATGCATCTCGGGCAGTTCGCGGTCTCTGGGGCCGGCATGGTGTTTACCGAATCATGTTATGTGGAGGCGATTGCCCGCAACAATCCAGCAAGTTTGGCGCTGTACACCGACGCGCAAGAGGCTGCGATTGGCCGAATATGCAAGTTCTTCCATGAAAACAGCGCTGGCGCATTTGGCGTGCAGCTATGTCATGGCGGGCGCAAGGCTTCGTCGCGACCGCATTGG
>JABJKH010000118.1 GCA_018660465.1 Rhodospirillaceae bacterium | reverse complement strand
CATCCTGTCCGGGAACATCGTCGTATGGCATCCAGGACATTAACGCATCAAAAAGGTACTCTAGCCTCACCTTATTCTCTTTCATCGCGTATTGCTCCAGCCCCGTCAGTGGAATTCCCATAACCTTCTCAAAAGCAATGCACATCGTGCTGATAAGCTCATCGACGTAACCTTCTGGCACAATATAACTATCATGAACGGACAATACTGGAATGTTGTGGTTACAGAAGGTTTCAATAATTACTTCCGTGATCTGTGCGTCCTTATTCATCAAGCGAACACCAACATCTGCACAAAAATGTTTTCTTATGTGTGGGTGTTTTTCCTCAAGAGCCGCTTTGATTTTGGAAAGCTGATCATTGGTAAGACGTTTTTCAGGGGTACCGTTTTCGGAATTCTGACGAAATGCGTTGTATGCCTCCCCTTCCGATTTCGCATTCAACAACATGAGAAATAACAATTTTGTCGTGCTTCTTTGTTGATTTGAATTTTCAAAAATTCCTAAATCAGGAAGTTCATAAGGGTCGGTTCCAAAATGCTTCCAATAGTTAATCTTCTCCTCCGCGTAGAGCATAATGATATGGAAACCTGAAAAATCGACCTCTATCGTGGGGTGGTTATTAATAAAAATATGCGGGCGTAAGTCTTTTTTGCATCGTTGCCACCATCCCCCCCAAAAACGACCACCGCACTCAAAAGAGCCTCTATTAAAAATCCTTCGAGTAAATTTATCTAGTTGTCCAACTGAAAACGTTTTTGCTTCGCCGTCCACCTCGACATCAAACTTCGTATCTTCAAGCGAAGGGATATCAATAAAGGTGTGCCATAAAAGGTCATTGTATTTATTGAGCACCGAAGACATCCGTTCAGTTTCTTCTGTCAGCTCATATTCAATTTCGACTGTTTTCTTAGTCTTAGGTTTAGATTTATTTGCTTCTTGATCGGTGTCCCTCAAAATTACGGTCAAACGATCCTTAATGCTTCTTATGTCGAAAGGAGAAAATCTAGCCTCCATGAACATTTCGATGAGTACTTTGGAAGGCCAAATGCGGGCAATCCGTCCCTCTCCCTGACCATGAGGGTAGAATCCTTTGGCCTGTTCAACTAATCCTGCTTCAATAAGAATATCAACGACTTCAATTGTAAGCCTGGAAATGCTTAGTTCATTATAAATAGTGCCAGCATCATAATCCGTATGATTGCGGGAAAATGAAATTTTAAGCTTAGGGTCTTGGACCCAAGCAACATAGAGATCAAGCAGGACTACTTTAAGGTGTTTTTTTTCAATGTTTTTTTTACGGCTCTTAAACGACTTGTCGTAAATAGGGTCAACAAATTTGTTTACTTCCGGATGGTCAGACCATGTGTGCACATCCAACCGTCTTGAATAAGCTAGAGCCTTTGACTTTTCTCTACCGGCAATTGCCTCTAGTTCATCGTCCCATAAATCTTCTTCATTGTATGGCTGCGGCACACTGACTTCTTCATCTTCGCTACTCATTTAACTTTCCCAAAATTTTTTCTTTGATTGCGATAAAGAGCAATGGGTTTAATGGGGTCGCTTCTTAATAACTCCAAGAAAACCGCGACGCATTGACTATTTAATCTTCAAATTATTGGCTACGTATTAAGAGGTATATTGAATGTCGTATAGCCTGATACGTCAACGTCCATATGCCTGTGAGTTTTGTGGTTCTATAGTGGGAAATCGCTAATTTCGGTTAGAAAATAAGACGCCGGAATGCATTAAGAAGAGGCACCCCGCACCCCCCTGGCACCCCCTACGCCCTTTCTGTAAGAACGCCCCAGATTTTTATTAATCAATCTATGGTGCTTCTTAAACATCCCTCTAGGGAATGCGTAACTCTTTCAGCGTTCATGTCATAGACGTCGCGCCGCCTTAGCTCAGCTGGTAGAGCATAGCCACGGCTTTGCCGTGTGCATCGCATTCATTTGGTGTGAACTTACTGTGAATACTGTGAACGAGCAGCCCACTTGCAATAGATTGCAGGGACTCTTACATTCAAGGCTCATCAAGGGAAAGAGAGTGGTGCCGCCTGGGTGACTTGAACACCCGACCCCCGCATTACGAATGCGATGCTCTACCAGCTGAGCTAAGGCGGCGATAGTTGGCGCTTTTGTTGGCCTTATTTAATGCGCTGAGCGGGTTCCGTCAACGCTCTGTCGCCCGAAGACCCCCTTTAGCCAATTTCGTTTGATGGTTTTGGCAGGGCGGCCATCGGTTCATTTGGCAATTCCCCTGATTGACCATGGTGGGCGAGTCCCGGCGCACTTGCATGTGGCGGCGTTTCCCAGCGTAGGCTGCAAAAGTTTTCGCACTTTCCGCAAATTTCCAACCATTCCGCGTGCACATGGCCACACGTGGCGCAGACCCAAGCCGGGTCAGGATCAGCCTTTGTCGCGCGCACGAGCCATTCTCGGCTTTTCTCAGTATCATTTTCAGCTTTGTCCGCTAAGTCAGCCATCATGCGGCAAACTCCGGCACTCGGTGTGTCGGTCAAAATAGCTTCCAAATTTTTACGGGCTTCGCCCCAAATTTGTGCTTTCAGGGCCAGCAAAGCCACCGCCAGATGACTGTCTGAATGGTGGGGGTTGACCTTGGCCAATCGCTGCCCCGCAAGCAAGCGCGCATTGGCATCAATCGCTTCGCGCGCTGTTAAATAGGGTTCAAGTAAATCTGGATGTGGAGTCTGGCTCCATGATTTTTCCAAAACTGAAGCCGCTTTGCGGTGTTGACCTGCGTCTAGCAACAGCGCCGCATATCGGCCAGACCCCGGACTAAAACCAGGGTCCTGATCATGAGATTTCTTGGCATGACGCAATGCTTGTTGGGCATTCCCCGCCGCGTCCAGGCCGAGCAGATGTTCCAGCGCCGCGCGATGAGCCCGGGCTTCGCCCTCCTTCACCAAGCGATTTTTCACCGATGCGGAAAGAGTATTTAATGCATCCCCCCAGCGCCGCTCGCGAACTTGGAGATCAAACAAGTTTGACGCGACCCATTCGCTTTTCGGCTTGAGAGTGTTAGCGTGATGGGCAAGGCGCAGCGCTTCGCCCTTGTCACCTGATTTCATTGCTTGGGTGAGTTGCCCTCGAATACCCAAAAATTCAGTTTCCGGACGTTCCAGCATGGCGGTAAAGAATTTCTGCGCGGCTTGGGTATCGCCGGACAATTGTGCCGTTTGCGCTGACAAAAGCAGGGTCAGTGCCGGGTCTCCTAGCAACCCATCGGCACGTTTGACCTGACGGCGCGCTTCCTCCGCATCCCCTGCTGCAACGGCTACCATACCGCGGGTTAATGCGACGTAGCCCTTTTTACGGCGACTCTCTGCCAGATATTTTTTGAAGCTCCTCGGTGCCCGTCGTACCGCCAGCAAAATTCTATAGAGTAAAGCCGCCAAGACGGCGATAACCACCATCGTCCCCAACAACACCGAAATTGACATATCGATCCGGCGGTCCAGCCAATACAAGGTGACGTCGCCAGATTGATCCGAAATCCACGAGACAACGAAGACCAAACCTGCAAAGACAATGAAAAGCCATATGGCGCGCCACACGAGGCTTACTCTTTCGCCGGGTTTTTAGGCGCTGTTGCCTGCACAGGCGCCATATAGGCAACAGCATAAACGTGCAAAGCTGCGATGGCCCGTTCCGCCGCCAACCGCGCCTTCGCATCACGAATCCATTCAGCGGCGACCGCCTTAGAATTTTCCGGCAGGGTTTCCAGAGCCTTTACAGCGGCCGGAAGATCCGCTGTTTTTAATATGCCTTCAGTGCGCGCTACAATGGACTGGACATCGCCCCCCTTAACATTCGCGCCGGATTTTCGGATGGAGACCAACGACGACAGTTGCTCCAGTGTTTGCGCAACCCATCCCTTGCCCGCCTTCTTATGGCTTGCCCGAACAATATCAGCCGCGACTGCATCAAACCGGTTTCGCAATATTGCCAATGTTGGGATTCCCATTTTCATATGGGGCTCAAGAACAGCAATTGATTTTGCAATATCGGGTTGGCCCTTGGCGCGCTTTTTTAGCTGATTGAGGTCGTCAGCAAACGGGGCTGAACTGCGAAGCGCCTCACGGACTTGTAAAACCGCCAATACCGTTTCACGCGGTAAGAAAGGCCCCTTTTTCGAACCGATTTCAGCCTTCGGCTGCCCCCCGCCTCCCGCCTTAATTTTCTCCGTTTGTTTTTCCAGAGTCGCGATCCGCTCAATAACACCTGACAGGGCTTCGCTGTCTTGTTCCAGGTGTGCCAATCGGCCGGACAGTCGCTGGAGAGTTTCGTTGGCGTCTTTGCCAACTGTTGAAAGGGTCGTCGCCTGAGCCATTCTTTTAACCGCAGTCAGGGCCTTTTCTTGTTCCTCTAGCCGCTTCATAAGCCCAGATAATTGCTGTGTGAATTGGGTCCGTTGCGACTCAAGAGACTTGATCTCGTCATCTTGTTTTCTCTGATTTTTAACCAGGTTCTCCAATGCCTGGACGCGGCCCTCCACACCACTCAGGCGCGGGTCCTCTTTTGCCCGAATAATCGGCGGCAAATGTTTTGATAAGACGGGCCAAACCGCATAGGCCGAACCGATGATAACGCCCAGGATAACAACTCCGCCAACGACCGGTGCCGCGCTGCCAGGCCGAAAAGTCCGGGCCCAGAGATTAGGCGTATCCACACCCACCACCGCCGGGTTGGATTTTGCCGGTTTCGGCTCTGGTTTTTTAGCTCCAAATTTTTCCGAAGGATCAACCGTCGACTTTTTCTTTGGAGTCCTTTTTTTAGGTGTCGTTGCCATATACCTATCCGCGTTGCGACCGTTCAAATACAGTCTCAATTTCACTTAATATGTCGGAGACCCTCCCTGCACAATCCCCTTATACCAACGATTGCCAGGAAAAGGGGATTTTATACCGATTTTTGCCGATAAAGGCTTGTTCGCTAAAGCGCTTTGAAGATCCGAATTGCGCCGAGCAACGAGTCCTGATCAGGTGCGTCCGCAACGATTAAATCTCGCCACGGCAGCCCCCCTGCCTTTTCCGCAACGGCCTGACTTAGGCAAAAAGCCGTTACCCTGTCGAACGTTGTAATTTCAGCCTTTTGAGCTAAATCCACAAACGCGGTCGCCGTGCGGGGAGAAAACAAGGCGACCCCATCGATGTTTCCAGCCGCGAGTTCTTGCACAAATTTCGAGGAAAGGTGCGCGGCAAATCGCGCGCTATAAAGCACCTCCCGCCGAACCTCAAAACCTTCTTGGCTCAGCTGCCCCGCCAAATCGCCGGCGATCCTGGTGCCGGCAACATGCAGCAAGGGGCCATCTGCAGACGTTAGATGATCGGCCACCAACCGAGCCAATGTTTCGACATTACCAGCGGCACTTTCAACATTCTGAAAACCGGCTTTCCGGGCTGCCTGTGCAGAAGCGTCGCCAACGGCAAAGACCCGTATATTTCGTTCCGCAGTACACGCCGTCAACGCGCGAACGCCATTTGCGCTGGTGATCAGTAGGGCCTGATAGGACGCGAGATCGAGGCTCACCCCGCCAATATTTTCGATAACCATCAAGGGCTCTAGTACCGGCTCCACCCCCAGGTCGCGAAGCGCTGCCGCGAGCGGCTCGGCATCTTCGGCGGGGCGGGTTACGGCGATGCGCATGGCTTTTTAAGTTTCGCTTTCAAAATATCCAGGGCCTGCTCGACGGAGCAGTTCTTCACCCGCATCTTTCCCTAAGGACACTGCATCCCTGGCGTCGCCCTTCCGCGAGGTTTCTAAAACTTCAGAACCATCTGTGCGGGCGACCAAGCATCGGAGTGTAAACCCTTTACCATCCAGTTTCCCAAGCCCGCCAATCGGCGTCCGGCACGACCCGTCCAATACTTCCAACATCGCCCGTTCGGCGGTGACGCATGTCAGGGTGGCAGGATCGTTCAACGGTTCTAGAATTTCTTGAGTCCGCGCATCATTTTCCCGGCACGTTATTCCAATTGCGCCCTGGCCAACGGCGGGTAAGCACACGTCTATGGGGACAACGGAAGTTGCGGCGTCGGCCATTCCCAATCTGTTAAGACCGGCCAACGCTAGAAACGTTGCATCGACCTCACCCGCTTCAAGTTTCCGAAGGCGGGTCTGCACGTTGCCCCGAAGAGACACGACTTTCAGATCCGGACGGCGATGCAGAATTTGCGCCTGACGCCGAAGCGACGACGTGCCAACAACAGCGCCCTGCTTTAGCCCCTCAATGTCCGCTGCATTGGATGAAATAAATGCATCACGCGGGTCTTCGCGGGGCAGCATACACGGTAGGATAATGCCGTCCGGCAACCACGTCGGCACGTCCTTCATGGAATTCACCGCGATGTCGATGTCGTCGGCCAACATGGCTTCGTCGATTTCCTTGGTGAACAAGCCCTTGCCGCCAATGTCCGCCAATGGCCGATCCAAAATTTTATCGCCCGTGGTCTTGATGATCACGATTTCTGTCTCAAGTCCGGCGTGGGCCGCAGCCAGCCTATCTTGGGTCTCATGGGCTTGGGCTAAGGCCAGGGGGCTTCCCCGGGTGCCGATGCGTAGTTTTGTTTTATCGTTCATAAGCGTCTTGTTCAGTTATAATTGTGCCCCCCATAAGTATGGAATCTAGGCGCGCTAAAGAGTAAAGTCCCGCGACCTGAACACAAGAGCGTTTTTTCTTCATGATCGTGCTCGGCATAGAAACCAGTTGCGACGAAACCGCCGCCGCCGTCGTCAGCAGCGACCGTACCATTTTGTCTGATGAGATATTTTCCCAATTAGACGACCATCGCCCTTACGGTGGCGTCGTGCCGGAAGTCGCCGCGCGCGCCCATTTGCAGCACCTGGATGGGTTAATCGCGCGCGCCATGAAAGACGCAAAGTTAGACTTTGGCGATCTTGATGGGGTGGCTGCGACCTGTGGACCTGGGCTGATTGGCGGCGTGATTGTCGGGGCGACGACGGCCAAGGCCATTGCCGTGGCCCATGATCTGCCCTTTATCGCGGTCAATCACTTGGAAGGCCATGCCCTGAGTGCCCGACTGATGGATGATTTTGCATTTCCCTATTTGCTGCTGCTGGTCTCCGGCGGGCATTGCCAGCTGCTGACCGTCAACGGCGTCGGCGACTACACCCGGCTCGGCACGACGATTGATGATGCCTTGGGTGAAGCCTTCGATAAAACCGCAAAAATGCTTGGCATTGGTTATCCAGGTGGCCCCGCCGTCGAAGCCGCCGCAGCCAAAGGCGACGGCACGCGGTTTAAGTTGCCAAGACCCTTGAAAGGCCGGGACGGTTGTCATTTTTCATTCTCAGGCCTGAAGGCCGCCGTCCACCGCACCATCGATGGCCTGCCCGAAGGCACCTTGCGCGACGCCGATATCAACGATCTTTGCGCCTCCTTTCAGGTTGCCGCGGCTGATGCGCTCATTGACCGCTGCGCCAATGGCATTGAGATGTTCAAAGATGCCCATCCTGAGGGCTCGACATTGGTCGTGGCGGGTGGTGTCGCCGCAAACACGTATTTACGCAGCCGCCTGCAATCCTTGGCTGAAGACTACGGACTAAACCTCATGGCTCCGCCCCAGCGCCTTTGCACCGACAACGCAGCCATGATCGCCTGGGCCGGTGTTGAACGCCTTCAACTGGGCCTCACCGACGGTCTCGACTTCAAACCAAGGCCAAGATGGCCGCTGGACCCGGAAGCACCACCTGCGGTGGGGGCAGGAGTTAAGGGGTAAGCCTAGCGAAATCGTGATTTCTTGATACTAAGCGCTTGCAGTAGACTCATTACTAACTTGGGAAACTTCGAACGTGCAAAAGCATTTCATCATTGTCGCCGTGTTTGCGGTTTTCGGATTTACCGCCGCTCCTGCGCACGCAGGCCCTTTCCCAGGCGGCCTAACGCTTGAAGACCTTTTGCCCGCGCCTGAGCAATCCGGCGGCAATCAGGATCATGTGGTTGGTGAGCATCTCTGCTGAATTAGTCTCATCTGGTTTGACCTAAGGGCGGGTCTGACTTAGAAAATTACCATGAATAAAATCGGTATCATCGGGGCGGGAGCCTGGGGGACGGCGTTGGCCATGGCGGTTCGGCGCGCGGGACGCGATGTGGTCATGCAAGCGCACGAACCCGAAGTCGTCGAAGCAATTAATTCCAGCCATACAAATCCTATTTTTCTGCCGGACGTGACGCTGGATTCCAGCATTCACGCGACCCCTGATTTGGCTGAGGCTGCGGATGCGGATGCGGTTCTGGTGGTGGCCCCGGCGCAACATCTTCGCACGATCTGTGAAAAAGTTGCGCCTGCTTGGAAATCCGGTGTGCCCGCCGTGATCTGTTCCAAGGGCATAGAAATGGGAACATCGGCGATGATGGGCGAAGTTGTAGCCGAGGCGCTGCCGGATGCGCCGCTCGCTGTTCTGTCCGGTCCCACCTTTGCCATCGAAGTTGCGAAGGAACGACCGACGGGGGTCACCCTGGCCTGTGCTGATAAAGAAATCGGCCAACGTTTGGTCGATGCCATTGGCACGGCGAAGTTCAGAACCTACCTATCAGACGATGTCATGGGCGCACAATTGGGCGGCGCGGTTAAGAATGTCCTGGCGATTGCCTGCGGTGCGGTCGAAGGCCGCGGCATGGGCGACAATACTCGCGCCATGTTACTGACCCGAGGGCTGGCTGAAATTGTTCGGCTTGGCTTAGCTAAAGGGGCGCGATCAGAGACCCTAATGGGGCTATCCGGTATTGGCGATATCACCTTGACTTGTAACGCCATGCAGTCTCGGAATTTTTCCTTGGGCGTTGCCTTGGGAAAGGGGGAAACCCTTGAATCTATTATGAAGGCTCGTAAAACAGTTGCCGAAGGTGTCTACACCACGGCGGCGGTAACAGCGCTTGCGAAGCGCCTGAATGTCGAAATGCCGCTGTGCGCGACGGTTGATCAGGTGCTGAACCATGGTGCGGACATCGACAAAGCCATTTCCGGACTGCTGGCCCGGCCTCTTGTCAACGAAATCTAGAATTTTACTCCAGGAAAGGAACTTCCATGTATTTCTCCATTTACGCCAAAGACAAAGCCGATCATCTATCGCTCCGGATGGAAACACGGCCTGTGCATTTGGAATACCTCAAGGAACACGCGGACAAGATGCTGTCAGTTGGGCCGATCATGACGGACGATGGAGAGTCTCCCATTGGCAGCCTTTTGATCATGGAATTCGATACTATTGAGCAAGCCAGAGAATGGGCTGCTGGCGATCCTTACGCCAAGGCAGGGCTGTTCGAAAGCACTGACGTTCATGCATGGCGCGAAGTGAAGCCGAAAGAACTGTAGAGCAGCACTTTGCATTATTTCATCTATCGCTTGGATAAGCCGGGGACTGAAGCCCTGCGGTCGAAGACCCGACCTGCGCACCTGGAATATGCAGATACGCTCGGTGATACATTGGTGTTCGCCGGACCCACACTTGATGATGATGAAAAAACCATGAATGGCAGTGTCTGGGTTGTTGAGGCCGAATCGAAATCAGAGGCTGAAGCGATCACACAAGCGGACCCTTATGAGCAGGTGGACTTGTTTCAATCAAAGACCGTCCAGCCTATTCTCAAGGTCATTCCGAAAGAAAATTAGTAAAGGCAACGGAGGATCAATTGGCATATTGGCTTGCGAAATCTGAACCAGGGGCGTGGTCGTGGGACGATCACGTTAAAAAAGGTGTTGAGCATTGGGATGGCGTGCGCAGCCATCAAGCCTGCAACAACATGAAGGCGATGAAGATCGGGGAGAAGGCATTCTTCTACCACTCGGTAAAAGAAAAGCAGATCGTCGGCGTGATGGAAGTGGTCAGCGACTATTACCCCGACCATACGGATAAGTCTGAAAAGTTTGGCATGGTCGATTTCAAGGCATTGTATTCGCTAAAAACACCCGTGACGTTGGCGGACATCAAGGCGGACGAACGCTTGCACGACTTGGCCTTGGTGCGCCAATCAAGATTATCCGTCTGCCCGGTTGGTGACGAAGAATGGCGGATCATCTGTGAAATGGGTGGGATCGATCCTTGAGCGACCACCTCTTGTGCGCCTTCGATGATATCCCCGACGGTGACAGCAAAGAATTTATGGCCCCCTTTCAGGGACGCGAGCGTAGCCTGTTCGCGGTCCGTAAGGAGGACCAGATTTATCTTTATCTCAATAGCTGCCCCCACACCGGACTGACTCTGGACTTCACACGGGATCAATTCCTGGACGTTGAAAAGAACCATATTCTCTGCGCCAATCACTTGGCGTACTTTGAAATAAAGACGGGGGTGTGTATTTCCCAGCCCTGTCCGGGGGAACTTTTAACCCCCGTCCCGTTCGAAATTCGCGATACCGAGATCTATCTTATCAACGACGATTGAACCGTAATTCGAATCGCGATACTTTTAGGATAACGAAACGATTAAGAAAGATTCTTGGGAGGGATGATCGCATGAGTGAAGACCTAGTATTTCCTGTCGCCGACGAGGTCGCAAATCGCGCCTGGGCAGACAACGATAAATATTTGGAAATGTACAAGCAGTCCGTCGATGACCCGGAAGGCTTCTGGGGTGAAGAAGGCAAACGCATTGACTGGATCAAACCCTACACCAAGATCAAAAATACAACCTACGACAAGCCGGTCTCTATCAAGTGGTATGAAGACGGCACGTTAAACGCATCCGCCAATTGCCTGGACCGGCACCTGGCCACCCGGGGCGACCAAACCGCGATTATCTGGGAAGGTGACGACCCGACGGTCAGCGAACACATCACCTATAAAGACCTGCACGAACGGGTCTGCCGCCTGGCCAACGCGATGAAGGCGCGCGACATCAAAAAAGGTGACGTGGTCACGATTTATATGCCAATGACGCCGGAAGCCGCGGTCGCCATGCTGGCGTGCACCCGCATTGGTGCGATCCATTCGGTGGTGTTCGGTGGATTTTCGCCGGATGCCTTGGCGGGGCGCATTCAAGATTGCGATTCAAACTGCGTGATCACGTCTGACGAAGGGGTCCGGGGTGCGAAGCCCATTCCCTTGAAAGCCAATACGGATGCTGCTGTCGCGCAATGCCCAACGATCAAAACCGTAATTGTTTGCAAACGCACTGGCGGTGCGATCGATTGGACGGACGGTCGCGACGTTTGGTACGAAGACGTTACTGCCGCTGCATCACCCGACTGCCCACCTGAAGAAATGGGCGCGGAAGACCCGATGTTTATCCTTTATACGTCGGGTTCGACCGGTAAACCGAAGGGGGTTCTCCACACCACCGGCGGCTATATGGTCTATGCCTCAATGACCCATCAGTACGTGTTCGATTATCATGATGGCGATATTTACTGGTGCACGGCGGATGTCGGCTGGGTGACGGGTCACACCTATATCGTCTATGGGCCGCTGGCCAATGGCGCGGTGACTTTGATGTTCGAAGGTGTGCCGAATTATCCGGACGTGTCCAGGTTCTGGCAGGTCTGTGACAAGCACGACGTGAATATTTTTTACACCGCCCCCACGGCGTTGCGCGCTCTGATGCGGGATGGTGATGGACCGGTAAAGGCGACCAGCCGGAAATCGCTCAGGCTACTGGGCACGGTTGGCGAGCCCATCAACCCAGAAGCCTGGAGATGGTATCACGAGGTGGTTGGCGACGAACGCTGCCCCATCGTTGATACTTGGTGGCAAACCGAAACCGGCGGCATTTTGATCACGCCTCTGCCGGGTGCTACGGCGACCAAGCCGGGGTCAGCGACGCGTCCTTTCTTTGGTATTAAGCCTGCCATCGTTGATGAAGAAGGCAACGTCCAAGACGGGGCCTGTCAGGGCAATCTAACCATGCTGGACAGTTGGCCCGGGCAGATGCGTTCGCTCTACGGCGATCATGATCGGTTCGAGGAAACTTATTTCTCGACCTATGCCGGCAAATACTTCACCGGCGATGGCTGTCGTCGGGATGAGGACGGCTATTATTGGATCACGGGTCGGGTCGATGACGTGCTTAACATCTCCGGTCACCGCATGGGTACGGCAGAAGTGGAAAGCGCCTTGGTCGCTCATAAGCTGGTCGCAGAGTCCGCCGTTGTCGGCATGCCGCATGAGATTAAGGGCCAAGGCATCTATGCCTATGTCACCTTGATCGCAGGCGAAGAACCGTCAGATGAGCTTAGGACAGAGCTAGTCCAGTGGGTCCGCAAAGAAATTGGCCCGATTGCGACGCCGGATGCCATCCAATGGGCGCCCGGTTTACCCAAGACCCGATCCGGTAAGATCATGCGGCGCATTCTTCGGAAAATTGCCGCCAATGATTATGAAGACCTGGGCGATACATCGACCTTGGCCGATCCCAGCGTGGTCACAGATTTGGTGGATAATCGGCAAAACAGATGACCTATGGGCACCAGGGCCTGCGCCGTCCGCCGGTGTAGGCCCTGCCCAATCCAGCTTTTATCAACGCCTTCGCCAAATCTCGTCCGTCCGCCAAAACAACTCGCGCAACCACCCGACCCGCGTATTTTCCGTAGTGGATATCGTGAAGGTGGACACCGCCATTTGCTAGGTGTTCCAAAACAAATGTGCGTGCCGCTTTTGCCAGTCGCCGTTCGTGATCACACTTGCCTCGTAGCTCCGGCGTATCCACACCATTAATTCGGACTTGAGTTTCAACGCGCTGGCCCAACCAAATTCTTGCCCGCAGCACAAGCGAATCTCCATCAACCACCCGAACCACTTCAGCCCGGACAGGTCCCGGCAAAAATTCCTTGGCTTCCACACCGAAGGGCACAGCGAACCCGAATAAAAGTATGAAATATATTTTCCGAATTATCATCATCATGGCACAGGACTCGAATCGAGGGTCAATAATGCTCTTAAGCTAGAACAAAATAGGAACAAATGCAATCTATTTACGATTTAAACTTGCTTAATATTTATAATAAAAAACTATTAAGTGTATTAAAATGCAAGCAGCAAAGCCCTGTTCGTGCCGTAGGCCAAAACTAATTTAAAAATCTACGCAGCGACCCTTACGTTCCCAATCCCCATACCGGGTTGGGTCCGGCCCTGTGGGTCCGCCGGATTCCTCAACCTTAGACTCTTGGGCCTCTGCAGGTTTTTTAGAAGGGTCGCCGGGTGCAGTTTCCTGAACGCCCTCGCTTGCCTCGGACGCCCTATTTTCTTTGGATTTTTTATTCGGTTCCATCGAACTTTCCCATTTAGGTGCCCCCGCAATTACCGGGAGGGGTTGAAGCGACCCGCTTACATGCCTACTAAAGGATTCACAGATCAACCTTTTTTTGGACCGTCAATGCCCAGACATGCCGCCTATCAGGTGCTTGATGCCGTTATTGGGCAAAAACGCCCGCTTGATGAAGTGCTTGAGAACCAAGACCGCCTGAACGCGCTGTCGGTCCGTGACCGGGCGTTTGCGCGCTCTCTGGTTATGGTCGTTCTGCGCCGTCGCGGTCAGATTGATGCGCTGATCAGCCATTGCTTGGAACGGAAAATCCCAAGGAAAGCCCGCGGCCTCCAAAATATTCTACGTTTGGGTATTGCGCAGGTGCTGTTTCTGAATACTGCAATTCATGCGGCGGTCAACGAATCTGTTGATATGACGGCAGAACTTGGCTTTACCGCCCATAAAAAAATGGTCAACGCCGTACTCCGTCGGCTTACGCGTGAAGGCCAAAAACTGATCTCGACTCAAGACGAAGCGCGCCTGAACACACCGCCCTGGCTTTGGGACAGCTGGACCACAGCCTATGGCGAAGACCTCTGCCGCCAAATCGCCGAAGCCCACGCCAGCGAGCCACCACTGGATATTACAGTCGCCCAAGACCCAGAAATCTGGGCCAAACAATTAGAAGCAAAAGCTCTTCCAACTGGGTCGCTCCGCCGCGCCACGGGTGGCCGGGTGACAGAGTTGCCTGGATTTGAGGAGGGGACGTGGTGGGTTCAAGATGCAGCCGCCGCCTTACCGGTGACCTTGTTGGGGGACGTTAAGGGCAAGACCGTGATTGATCTCTGCGCTGCCCCTGGTGGAAAATCAGCGCAATTGGCCGCTTTGGGGGCCAACGTCGTTGCCGTCGATCGTTCTGAAAACCGAAATAAACGGCTTCGGGCCAACCTTGCCCGGCTTAACCTTGACGTTGAAACAGTTACAGCAGACGCCGAATCGTGGCAGCCGAAAGAACTTGCGGACGCGGTGCTGTTGGATGCGCCGTGCTCTTCCACCGGCACCCTTCGGCGTCACCCAGATGTCGGGTGGTTAAAATCAACTGAGGACGTTACCAAGTTAACCAACTTACAATCCCGACTCTCTGCCGCCGCCATCAATATGGTGAAGCCGGGCGGTTTATTGGTCTATTGCACCTGTTCTTTGCAGCCCGAAGAGGGGGTTGAGATTTATGTTGAGCTTAATCAGTCCGGCCTTCTGACTCCCCAACCTATCACACCCGAAGAACGGCCGGATTTAGCACCCTTTCTGACGCGGGAAGGAACCTTGCGCACCCTGCCCTGCCATTGGCCTGAATTTGGCGGAATGGATGGATTTTTCGCGGCCCGCTGGAAACGACTCTAACTTGCGGTTAAAAAAACATGCCGCCCCGAGGCCCGAGAAATGGTAATAATTAGGACCAACCGATTCGCCTTAGACCACGTTGATCCTATGATATCGCTGGCGAAACTTTCAGTGTCGGACATTGCATCATGATTAAAGCCAAAAAACGTCCGTCGCCAGAATTTCTTATGAGCACGCTGTCGCCCAAGAAGTTAACCCATCGACTGCTTGCAACATGGTTCCCGAGCAAGCTTTACCAGCGCACCCTGACTTGGGGTCGGACTCCCAAAAATATTTTAAATACGCCGCCTGATCTTTGGCCCGGTGACGCGAGTAAAGGCTCCAACCTGCTGCATAATATTTTTCAATTTGAGTATCTTCAGCTGACATTGAGCGATCCAATTTGGCCAGCGACAGAGCAAGACGAGTTTCAACAAGCCTATCTGCACGGGTTTTCCTGGCTTCGGGACCTGCGGGCGCTGGGCAGTGACCCTGCGAAGGAAAAAGCCCGGCACCTGGTGACAGATTGGTCGGAATCCCATGGTACGTGGCAGGACCTTCCCTGGCGTCCTGACCTCCTGGGCGAACGGCTGGCCAACTTGTTGATGAGCTTCGAATTTCTCACTGCATCTGCTGATCCGAAGTTTGCCCAAGCACTTCTCGCCTCTATCGCCATTCAGTCCCGACATTTGAACCGGGTGGCGACGTGGGGTCTGCGCGATTCAAGCCTGTTCGACGTCATTAAAGGGCAGATTCTTTGCGGTATTTGCCTGCCTGGAAACCGCGATGGCTTGGAATCGGGACTTTCTTTGTTGGAACAAGAAATTGCCCGTCAAATTATGCCGGACGGCGGCCATTTCCAACGCAGCCCGTCAATCCAACTTAGGGTATTGCGCCGCCTCATCGAAATTCGCGAGGCGTTACAGGCTGTCCAAGTGGAAATTCCCGTCGCTTTGCAAACTGCCCTCGACCGCATGGGGCCAATGCTCAGAGGCTACCGTTTGGGCGATGGCAGTCTGGCCTTGTTTAACGGCGGAACAGAAGAAGATGGCCGCGCCGTGGATGCTGTGCTGGGGAAGATTGCGGTTAAAGGCAAAGCCCTCTCCAGTGCACCCCACACTGGTTTCCAGCGCCTGACCGCGGGACGCACCCTGATCTTGATGGACACCGGTGGCGCCCCCCCGCAAGACGCCGCCCACAACGTTCATGCGGGCGCGCTTAGCTTCGAGATGTGCATCGGTAAGGAAAAGCTGGTGGTAAATTGCGGCAACCACGCCAGCCACGACGAAGCCTGGACACTGGCGTCTCGAACCACGGCAGCGCATTCCACAGTTTGCGTCAATGACACCAACTCGTTGGTTCTGCCAACGGGCCCGATCCCCTTGCAACAGGCCCGGGAAACCGCTGTGCAGAGACGCGAAGCCGACGGTAATATTTGGCTGGAAGCCAGTCACGAAGGCTATAAATCTATTTTTGGATTGATCCACCGGCGCAAACTTTATCTGGATTCCGCTGGCGTTGATTTTAGAGGCGAAGACAATTTGCTCGGTGATGGCGGCAAGTATTTCGCGGCCCGCTTTCATTTGCATCCGCTCGTTCAAGCTTCCCTGGTCCAGGATGGCACAGGGGTCTTGCTGCGTCTGGCCAAGGGAAAGGGTGCAGGGTGGCGGTTTCGCGCTGCTGGCGGCAGCATATCGTTGGAAGAGAGCATTTATCTGGGCAAACCGGGTGAGCCCCGGCACGGCAACCAAATCGTTGTCTCAGGTGTCATGGAAGATAGCGAAGCAACGGTTAAATGGCGGTTTGATCAGATTTCAAACTAAGCGATAAAAATCGCAATCGGCACTTGGTCCTGATGTAGAATCAATCGAAGTGGCAGATCGACCACCGGCCCTGGCTTTTTCGCCCTTTCATAGACCGCCCGCTTTTTCTCACCTGATAACATCAATATCAAATGCCGAGCGTTTAACAGAGTTTGAGGAGATAGGCTCATCCTAAGAACCCCATCGGGCGCCACAGTTGCTGCACACGCACCTGAGGATTCGGTAAGTGCTGCGGATCCTGGAAACAATGACGCCATATGGCCGTCTTCGCCCATGCCCAGGTAGACCGCATCCAACGGCAAGGGCACGCGCGCCAATCTTTCTTCACATGCTTTTTGGCCGTCCTCAGGTGTCGCTTCCGGCGTCTTCAAGCCGATGAATTGAGCTTTCTTTGCTTTATCCTGAAGTAAATATTCTCGGGCCAGCTTTTCATTGCTATCCACATGGTCTGCCGGGACCCAGCGTTCGTCCGTCAACGTAACAGAGACCTTGTCCCAAGCAACCTCCCGTGCCGCCAACTGAGGGAACACAACCCTTGGTGTCCGCCCCCCAGAGACCGCCAAGGATGCCTGTCCACGGGCCGCAATCGCTGCGACCAGATCGTCGCCCAGCGCATCAGAAACCGCCTGGGCGCACGCATCAAGCCCCTTAAAAAAACGTTCTTCTATCATTGGCACTTGGCGCACTCCGGTGGACAGATTCAAGCGCATGGTGCAGTATCTGCCCCGACCCTGCAACGACCGACCTGTACGCCCATGATCACAACTGTGCCATTGCCGTCTTGGCGGGAACTCGCGACTTCCCTCACCGGACCGATGCCAAATGACGACGACCTTGCCAGGCCTTGGAAACGGGGCACGGAAAGCGCGTTCTGGTTTTCCCGAGCGGCCTGGGCCCTAAAGGTTTTAGCGATATGGTGGGAAGGGGCCACGGGGCGCAAGGAGCCAATTGTTTGGCTGCCGGATTATTTTTGCAACCAATCGACCCTGCCGCTCAGAGACACGGGCGCTCGGCTGATTTTTTATCCTGTTGGACCTGATTTGGAACCCAAATGGGACGCCTGCCAAACCCTGGCTGAGATAGAAAAGCCTGATCTGTTCGTCCTGGTTCATTACTTTGGCAAATCGGCAGACGGTACCAAAGCAAGATCGTTTTGTGATGGTGTTGGTGCGTACCTAATCGAAGACGCGGCTCACGTCCTGGGACCTGCTGATGGCATCGGCGGCCACGGAGATTTCACCTTTTACAGCCCCTATAAAATCTTTCCTGTGCCGGACGGAGCCGTGCTTCTTGTCCGTGATCGTTCTGTTGCAGAGGACGTGGAGGCCGTGGTCAATGCCCTCCCCGACGCGGCGCCTTCCCCCTGGCAATGGCGGATCAAAAGATTTCTGCAAAAAATTGTGCCCGCCCCCCTCCTGGAAAAGCGAGCAAGGACACGGCGGCCGAACTTTAAGGACGACCCACCCCTCGCTCCCATACCGGCAACACCTCGATTAAGCGCTGCGGCCCGGCGCATGCTGGCAACCCAAGGGGGGCGAATGGCTGAAATTGCGGCTGCTCGGAAAACCCATACCGACGCACTTCGGGCGCAAATTAAGTCGTCGCCGGAAGGCCGGCCGTTGCTTAATAGTGCCGAAGCAGGCGCCGCACCCTATCGCTTTCCGTTGATCTACAGTGATCAGGAGCGCGCCGCGGGTCTGTTTAATTTTCTGTCTGAAAAAGGATGTCCGGTGGAAACTTGGCCAGATTTGCCACCGGAAGTCATTGCACAGCCGGAACTCCACGCAGACGCGATCAAACTCCGCCGGACCATGGTCTTTTTACCCGTGCACCAATCGGCGGAACCGGATCAACTGATGGAGTGTTGCTCTGTCGACGAACTGGCGTGACCGAGCATTTGGAAGAGTTTGATACAGGACCGTCCATACCGGATATCCAGCCCACCATCTAAAACAAGTTTTTGGTAGGTAAAGGGCGTGTCCAAACCTATTTCCTGCGCCAGAACACCGCCTTCCGGCGTTCCCGGAAAATTAAGCCCGCGGATGCCGGTGCGGCAATAGCGGTGTGCGGCCATGATAATTCGGAAAGCTTCAATGGAGACCGAGCCAATATCCCCGAACGCATAGGCGTACCACGGACAAGGCTCGGCTAACTTCTCCTCCACCGCTAATCCTGCGCCCAGAATTTCCATCTTCAGTGCATCACCGGTGAGATCAGACAACCGCTTGTGGGTCATGCCATGGGAGCCGATGGTATGACCCATCCGCTGAAGTTCTTCTAGGTCTTGCCAAGTCATCAGTCGTTGCGTGTCATCAAGTTCATCGGCGCTGACCCGGCCCTGAAAAATATTTTTGGCAATGGCATCACGCTGTTCGGATACCGGTAGGTCCATGAGACCGGGACAGACAAAGAAAAGGGCCTTAAGACGCCGCGGTCCTAAAATTTCCCGCGCAACATCTAAGTTAGAAACAAATCCATCATCGAAACTCAACAAACAGGGAATGCGGTTCGATTCTTCTGCGCCGCCGTCAATCAATCGGGCCGCAGCGTCAGGGGTTAAAAACCCGTGTGTTTTCTCAATGTAATCCAGCAGCCGTTCCAAGGCCGGCCGCTGGGACACAGGAACATCATGCAACAGCAGCACCTGAAACCCGGTACGCCGCGTGCCCGCCAACAAGCGATTGAACGCGATAAGCATTCGCCACGGTCCAGCCAGTTTATACCTCAGCATTTGTTATTCATCCCGCCCTCATGACCCTGCTCTGGCCTTATTCACCCGCCACCGCACCAACCGCCCCCGCAAACTGTCGCCACCGAGTTCGAGTTCCGGGGCGAGGCGATAAGGTATACCGCCAAGTCCCTCCTTAAACCGATAGATGCCCTTTGGCGTCAGGACTTCGTCCATGCCCCCCAAATCGAAACGACGGTGACCTTGGTGCTTAAGCGTCTCAACGGCGCGCCATAACAACAACTGCCCCGCGTTCAACCGCCGCCCCGCATCTGTCGTATTGCCCGCAAGATACTCTCCTGTGTCGCCGTATCGCGCTATCAAAGCGGACCCTGCCACCTTGCCGTCTAAACGCGCAACCAACGTATAAAGTTTTCCAACCTCAAGCGACAGATCATTCAAGCTCCGCAGAAAATCGGGCGTCACGCTTGTCGCAAACCCCTTGGCGTCTGAAAATTCTGTATGCGCGTCCAAGAACGCGGTGAACAACGCATCGTCCGTCCCCTCTTCGACCTCAAACCCAGATCTTTCCGCCTTATTGAGACCATTCCGCCATTTCTGTTTGAGTCCTTGGCGTAAATCCTCCACCGACGGCGATAGGTCAAGCATGGCAGAAGCCCAGCCTGGTTCATCGGTTAAGGTGGCGGCCGGAATAAATGAGTCGTCCCCTGGCAGAGGCGGTGCAATCCGCAGGTAAAAGCCTCTCTGATCCACATAGGTTGCTTTTAAGGCAGCAACGAGATCAGCAAAGGGAATGTCTGCTGAATGCCACAAAGGACCCCGATTGATCCAAACGAGGCCGCCACCGATCAACGGTAGAGTCCGGATCATGGCTTGGGCAGCGCCGACGGTTTTGCCATCGATCTTAAATATTCCCCGCTCCACACCCCAGGGACCGGTTTGGGCTTTGGCTTCAGCGTGCTCCCAAGTCTGCAACAAGCTGAGACCATCGAACCCGGAAACCAAATCCGACCAAGTATCTTGCGAAAAGTTTTGCGCCTCGAATGTGACCATAACGCCGATCATGGCGAAGGCTTCTTAAAATGCAAGTGTTGCTGCTCAGGTGTTGCTGGTAAGTAAAGCGGGTGGCGGGGAACCGCTGATTGATTTATAAGTTTTGCCCACGACCCATCCGCCGAAAGAGCCCCATGAACGACCTGCAAAATTTTCACGGCAAAACAATCCTAATTACAGGTGCCAACGGGATGTTGGGACGCGGTTTCCAAGAAGCTTTATCCGATGCACCGGAATGCAGGATTTTAGCGCTTGGTCGTGAAGAGTTAGACATTACAGAGCGGGAGAATGTCATAGGATTTGCAACAGAAAACCCTGACATCATCATCCACTGCGCAGCTTTCGTGAATGCGGAAGGGTGCGAGGAAAATCCTGAACTTTGTCGAGCCGTGCAGGTCGAAGGGACTCGAAACATCGCCGATTTGGCCGCAAAAACCGGGGCCAAGGTACTTTACCCCCAATCGTTTTTAATTTTCGATGGCAAGACCAACCCGATTGCCGAGGACACACCGCCTGCGCCGCAGTCCGTCTATGGCCATTGCAAGTTGGAGGCTGAAGAAATTATTCGCGCCGAATGTTCTGATGCTATTGTTGTGCGAATGGCAGGGTTTTTTGGTGGTGAAGAAAAGGACAAAAATTTTGTCGGGAAGTTCGTTCATCACCTGCACCATCTGATCGAATCTGGGACCAAAACATTCGACGTTGGTGACCGAGTTTGGCAGCCGACCTATACCTTGGATTTGGCACGAAATTGTGTCGCGCTCCTGGCTGCCAACAAAAGCGGCCTTTACACCATGGCGTGTCACGGCGAAGCATCGTTTTATAAATTGGCGGCAGCTTGTGTCGAAGAATTAGGGCTCAGCGACCGCATCACCATCAATCAAGTTTCCGCCGAGCGTTTCAACACGCAAGAAAAAGCCCGTAGGCCTGACCGGGCGATCATGCTAAACAATCGCCTCGATACAGAAGGCCTGGACCTTCAACGCCCGTGGCGCGACGCCCTGAAGGATTATTTAGACCGTCCCTATTTCCGCACACTTTTTTCAGATATTTAGAGGAATACTATTTTGCTGCTTGAACCCAACACACTCGACCCCCTAGGCGATGTCCAAAGCCGCGTTGTTATGTCTGCGATGACCCGAGGATTTGCCGATGCTGATCATTGTGCCACCGCCGACATTGCCGCTTATTACGGCCGCCGCGCGGCTGATGGGGTGGGCTTAATCCTCACCGAAGGCACCATCGTCGATGCCTCTGGCGATGGCTATAACAACGTTCCGCATATCCAGACCGCCGCACAGACCGAAAGCTGGAAGCAAGTGACAGCGGCAGTGCATGCGGAAGGCGGTAAAATTTACAGCCAGCTTTGGCACTGCGGCCGAATTTCTCATTCCGATTTCACCGGTGGTGATGCGCCCGTCAGTTCCACCAACGAACAGGCCGCCGGCCACAACCGACAAAACGATAAACCCTTCGGCGTGCCGCGGGCGCTGGAAACAGACGAAATGCCGACGATCTATGAAATGTTTCGGCTGGCTGCGCGGAATGCCATGGAAGCTGGGTTCGACGGTGTTCAGGTTCACGGCGGGCATGGCTACCTGACCGATCAATTTTTTGATGCGCGGGTCAACGACCGAACCGACCGCTATGGCGGATCGGTCGAAAATCGATGTCGGTTCGCGTTGGAACTTTTGGAAACGGTACTGGGCGAAGTCGGTGCTGACAAAGTCATGATGCGAATTTCCCCGTCTCGGTTCATGGGGGAGCTTTATGATTGGCCGGATTTGGACGAGATGATTGATTATGTGATCCCGGCCTTTCAATCTTTGGGCCTCAGGATGCTCGACATCAGTTGCGCCAATGCAGATTATTTTGCGACCTCTGGGCGGGTCATCCGAACCGTACGTCCGATGTGGGACGGGCTTTTAATCGGCGGCGCGTCCCTAACCCCAGACCAAGCCAATAGTGAACTTAACGACGGTCTGTTGGATATGGTGACATGGGGCCGGCGCATTCTGACCAACCCGGATTTTTGTCAAAAGGTCCGCGCCGGTGATACGCTTCAGGACTTCGACCCGGCACAGCTAAAGACCTTGGAGTAATTCGACGCATGGCGCAGGTTGACCCTAATTTTTGGCGGTCTAAGCGTGTGTTCCTCACCGGGCACACCGGCTTTAAGGGAAGCTGGATGGCGCTTTGGTTGCAGCATATGGGCGCTGATGTCGCGGGCTATGCCCTGGCGCCGCCAACAGACCCTGCTGTATTCGATCTTGCCTACGTTGCGGACGGCATGGCCCATCAGGTCGCCGATGTTCGGGATTTGGACACTCTGTCTAAGGCACTAGGGGCACACCAACCCGATGTAGTCATGCATATGGCGGCGCAGGCCCTGGTGCGAGATTCCTATGAACACCCGGTCGATACCTATGCGACCAACGTTATGGGCACGGTAAACCTTTTGGAAGCCTGCCGCAGGGCCGACAGCGTCCGTGCCGTGGTCATCGTCACCAGCGACAAATGCTACGAAAACCGCGAGCACATGGCAGGCTATACGGAAACCGATGCCATGGGCGGCTATGATCCCTACAGCAGTTCCAAGGGCGCCGCGGAAATCGTCACGGCGGCCTATCGCCAAAGCTATTTTAACCCGACTGATTGGGATAATCATGGTGTGGGAGTAGCGTCCGCCCGTGCCGGCAATGTGATCGGCGGTGGCGACTGGGCCAAGGATCGTTTGGTTCCCGATTTGATCAACTCATTTATTGCCGGCGAAAAAACCGTGATCCGCTATCCCGGCGCCATCCGTCCCTGGCAGCATGTACTGGAGCCTGTGGCTGGATATCTGATCCTCGCACAACGGTTGCATGAGGACGGCGCGCCTTTCGCCGAAGCCTGGAACTTTGGTCCCGGCAGCGACAGTGAGAAACCGGTCCAGCACATTGCCGACACCCTATCAGCACTATGGAGCAACGAAGCTGGTTGGACCCTGGACGAAGGGGATTTCCCCCATGAGGCGACGTTTTTAAAACTCGATTGCACCAAGGCCATCGAAAAACTGGGCTGGCACCCCCGCTTGGCATTGGATGACGCATTGGCGATGACCGTTGACTGGTATCAGGCCTATGCGGCACAAGAGGAATTGAAAGCGTTCACCCTTGATCAAATAGAAAAATTCAGCGGCGCGCAGCCTCTGTAACGAAAGGACCATTGTAAAAGTGTCCCCTGAGACTCCCCCCGAAAACGACGACCCCGAACGACTCCGCCAGGAAATTCTCAATCTGGTTGAACGCTATCACGCGGCGTCTCACCCAGATCAGGCGTTCGATCCTAACCGGTCCCCTGTACCGGTATCCGGTAGGGTCTATGAGGCCGCCGACATGCGGTCGTTGGTGGATTCGTCTTTGGATTTTTGGCTAACAACTGGGCGTTTTAACGACGCATTTGAGCTGAAGTTGCGGCGGTTTTTAGGTACACGGAAAGCGCTGACGGTCAATTCGGGATCATCCGCCAATCTGGTCGCCTTGGCCTCCCTGACAGCTGCGGATTTTGGCGATAGAGCTTTAAAACCGGGCGATGAAATTATCACCTGTGCCACAGGGTTCCCGACCACCCTAAACCCGGCCCTGCTGTACGGCCTTTCGCCCGTCTTCCTGGACGTCGACATTCCGACCTACAACATTGATACGACCCGCCTGGAAGAAGCGGTGACGGAAAAAACCAAAGCCATCATGATCGCCCACACCCTAGGCAATCCATTCAATTTGGCCGCCGTGATGGAGGTCGCCAAAAAGCACAATCTTTGGGTGATCGAAGACTCCTGCGATGCCCTTGGATCCAAATACGATGGTCAAATGGTCGGCACCTTCGGTGATATTGGCACGCTCAGTTTTTACCCCGCCCATCACATCACCATGGGTGAAGGGGGTGCTGTTTTCACCAACCGCCCGAAAATCAACCAAGTGATGGAGTCGGTCCGAGACTGGGGCCGGGACTGCTTTTGCGACCCCGGCAAGGACAATACCTGTGGCAAACGGTTTGAATGGAAGCTGGGAGAATTGCCGGAAGGCTATGATCACAAATATATATACTCCCGGCTGGGCTATAACCTGAAAATTACCGACATGCAGGCCGCCGTCGGTGTTGCACAATTGGACCATCTGGAAGAATTCACCCAAGCCCGGAAAAGTAATTTCAAAACAATCAAAGCCGGTCTAATGGATTTGGAAGAGTTTTTTATTCTCCCCGAAGCAACGCCCAACAGTGATCCCTCCTGGTTCGGGTTCCCGCTGACAATTCGTGAAGGTGCGCCCTTTAACCGCAATGATCTGCTTCGCCACCTGAACGACCAGCGCATCGGTACCCGTTTGTTATTTGGTAGTAACCTTCTGCGTCAGCCCTACATGATCGGCCGCCCGAACCGGGTTGTCGGCACCCTGACAAACAGCGATATCGTTGTCGCCAGGTCCTTCTGGCTGGGAGTTTATCCCGGGCTGGGCGCACCAGAAATTGATTATATGTTGGACCAAATACACAGCTTTTGCAGCGATGTGTAAGCGGAGTCACACATGACCACCATCGCAATCCTAGGGGCCACGGGACACATCGGCAAAGCCTTGGCGACAGAATTAAATGCGGACCCAAATGTTGAACTATTGTTATACGCCCGGCGGCCTGATGCCATCCTGGGCGGTATAGACATCGCTGAGTTTGGCAAACTGCCCTTTGATGTTGTGATTAATGCGGTCGGGGCAGGAACGCCTGCAGGGGTCCGGGAATTAGGGGCCGAGATTTTTACCGTTACCGAGACCGTCGATAACTCAGTGCTGGCCGTTCTAAATAATTTTCCGAAGGCGCTTTATCTGTTTCTCTCGAGCGGTGCTGTCTATGGCACCGATTTTACCAAGCCCGCGCGAAAAGACACTGTGAATAAATTACCCATCAACGCCCTTGACCCCAGTCATTTTTATGGTCTCTCAAAAATAAATGCAGAAGCCAAGCACCGGGGCCATAGCGAATTAAATATCATTGATCTTCGGGTATTTTCATTCTTTAGCCGCTTCATTGATTTAGAAGCGCGGTTTTTTATTACCGATGCTATTCACGCCATCCAGGACGGAACGGTTCTCAAAACATCCCGCCAAGATATTATCCGCGACTTTGTAACACCGCCGGATTTTGCCCATCTCATCAATTGCTGCATCAAGACGTGGCGAAACAGCGACACACCCGTTAATGCCGCCTTGGATGTATATTCGAAGGCAACTGTTGGAAAGTTCGACCTGCTCAACCAGATTAAAGCTGACTTTCCTTTCGACTATGATTTAGAGGACGATGCGGGCCTCGTCTCGACCGGCCCGAAGTCGAATTACTATTCGCTTGATCATAGCGCCGAAGACTGGGGATATACGCCGGAATTTACATCTATTGACGGTGTCCTTCGGGAATTATCCGATTTGCTGGCAACATCTTAAAATCTTTCGTCTTGAGACACCCCGTTCGGGTTTGGTATGTCTCATCTATTAATGCCAAGGATCGACCCCTTTCAGGAGAAAATGTATGACCGGCGCGGAATATGTTGCTGAATTTCTAGCGCAACGCAAAATCGAGAACGTCTTTCTACTGACCGGCGGTGCGTGTGTCTTCATGGTGGATGCAATTGGTCAGCACCCAACTCTCGATTATAAATGCTTTCAGCATGAACAAGGTGCTGCAATGGCGGCCGATGCCGTGTGGCGTTCATGTGGCAAAGTCGGCGTGACAATGGCGACCAGTGGCCCTGGGGCAACGAACCTAATAACGGGAATTGCGTGCAACTGGTTTGATTCCATCCCGGTCATGCACATCACCGGACAGGTTAATCTCCGCGACAGTGAGGTGTTTAAGGGCTCCAAAGTTCGCCAGACCGGGTTTCAGGAAACCCAAATCGTTGAGCTTATTAAGCCAATTACCAAATATGCGGTTCAAATTCGTAATGGCGACGAGCTAAAACGTGAACTCACGAAGGCTTATAACATTGCTATTACAGGAAGGATGGGACCGGTCCTAATCGACGTTCCGATGAACGTGCAGCAGGAAGAGGTCGGCGACGAGATTTTTTACGAGCCGCCTCAGGATGAAGCACCTTCCACCGAAATTTTATCTGCCTTGAAAATAGCGACCACAGATTTATTTGAAGGCGCTGAACGTCCGTTGGTCCTGTTTGGTGCCGGTGTTGGTCTTTCGGGTGCAGAAGAAAGAATTGCTGCTTGGTTAGAACGAATTGGCGTTCCCTTCGTTTCCAGTTGGAGCGGATGTAGTTATTTTGACCACCGCCTGCTAGGCTACTGCGGCTCCATCGGCGTCTATGGCAACAGAGGTGCCAATAATATTCTGCAGAACTGCGATGCTTTGCTGGTATTGGGCAGTCGTCTGGACACCCGCCAACGGCCAGGGGACCCTAAACTTTTCGCCCCGGCGGCTAAAATTCATGTCGTCGACGTCGATGTTGAGGAACTGAACAAATACACGCCACAAGGCTATGGCGTTACTGAGCTTTCAATGGACAAGGCGGTCCCCGTTATCGAAACGCTTGAAGCCCCTGATATCTCAGAGGCATGGCAGGATTACGTTGGCATCCAAAAAGAAAAATATTTTGATAAAGACACCAGCCAATTCGCCAAGGACCATGACACCATTTCGCCTTATGAAGCGATTCGCCAAGTTAATCGCCTGGTAAATGAAGACGCGACTGTTTTGGTTGATTGCGGCGCAACCACCTGTTGGTTCTTCCTGTCTTTCTTACGTAAGAAGCACACGATCTTCTCCAATGGTGGCTGCGCGCCGATCTCGTACGCTTTATCAGCCTCTATTGGGGCCGCATTTTCTCAGCCTGGTGAACGTATTTTCTGTTTCATCGGCGACGGCGGGTTTCAAAATAATATCCAGGAACTGCAGACGATCTCTCAGTACAATCTTCCCATTACCGTGATAATTCTCAATAACTATGGCTACGGAATTGTGAAACAGTTCCAAGATATTTATATGGACGAACGCAACGAAGGTGCGCTCCCGGAAAGTGGTTACGGCCTGCCAAAATTTGCCAGCATCGCGGAAGGTTACAGCCAAAGTTACCACCGCATAGATGATTTAAAGGATCTAACCCGCGAGATTCTATACGCCGATGGTGCGCATATTATCGATGTGACCCTACACCGAGATACCCCGATTGAACCCAAACTGGAAATCGGCCACCTGATCCACGATCAGACACCCTATCTGAGCGACGAAGAATTCAACGATGCCAATCGCTTCGTTGATTTTGATCGGAAAAATCTCACTGTGCGGTCTAGTATTTCGGATTAGGTGTGCCCAACTTGATAGAATTGTGGATGAGTCTTTGAAAGTCGGCGCTAAGTTTTTGTAGTTTTAAAGGTTAATGAAGGTTAGTAATACCTTCGGTGTCGAATGATTTGGGTCATATCATCCTCATCAAAGCGGTTTTTTGAAGCTCGAGTGGGTAGGAAAATTAAATGGCTGAGGCCAATAGAATTCTCGAAGGTACCAGTCCAGAAAGGTTTGATGCATTTCTGGATGTTCATTTTCCAACCCGCAAGATCGACCGCGTGCTTTTGGTCAACCCGCCGGACGCCGACAGCGAAGTTTTTCGCTTTGAAACAGCGCACCGGGGTCGCAATACCAACTTTGCGCCTTATGGTCTGGGGGTCATTGCTGAAAACCTGCGGCAAGCCAATATCGACGTTAGAATTTGTAATCTGAACAACTTGGTTCTACGGGCGGCCTGTGAAGCGGAATCTGCCGACGATTTCGATTTTAATTCTGTCTGGCAACACCAACTAGATAGCGCCATCGCCGACTTCAAACCCGACATGATCGGTGTTTCGTGCATGTTCACAATGACCCACAATGTGTTCGGCCAAGTATGCGAACGGGCTGCGGGGCATGATATTCCCGTTGCGATCGGTGGCGTCCACGTCAGCAACGACGTTGAGCGCGTGATGGGTGATATTCCATCAGCTGATATCGCGTTCATGCGTGAAGGCGACCTCGCAATTCGGCGCTTCGTAAACGTCGTTCGAAAAGATTTGGGTGCGGAAAATCTAGCCCAAGTCATATTCAATGATGGCGGTGAAAAATTGTATGCAGATGGGGCCGTCGTCCCGAGCGCAGAAGAAATGGACGTCATTCCTGCACTAGACTTGATGAACGTATCTGAATCTGCACGCTACGGCACAATTGGCTCATTCTATTTCCTGAAAGACCGGGACACACGGCTGGCCACAGTTTTAACCAACCGCGGCTGCCGCGCCCAATGTACGTTTTGTAGTGTCCGTAATTTCAACGGCGTTGGTGTGCGTCACCGCTCAATCAGTTCTGTGGTCGATGAGTTTGAGCGGCTTCAAAATGACCACGGTATTGGCCACGTCATGCTGCTTGATGATGACGCCTTTAAGGACCACAGACGCGCCATCAGCCTTTATAATGAAATGGTTCGGCGGGGCTTGACGCTGACGTGGGACGCATCAAATGGTGTTATCGCTTCCTCTTGTACGGAAGAGGTGATTTCGGCGGCAGTCGAAAGCGGCTGCATTGCACTGCACATCGGCATGGAATCCGGGAACCGGCAAATTCTCAAAGAGGTAAAGAAACCAGGAACGCCTGAAACTTTCCTCCGAGCGGCAGAAGTTCTTCGCAAATTTCCAGATCTATACTCGTCGGCGTACATCATCATCGGCTTCCCGAATGAGAATATTTCAATGATTCGCGACACCATGTCGGTCTCGGCTGAAATGGACCTGGATTGGTATCGAATTTCCATTCTTCAGCCCCTACCGAATACACCCATTTATGAATCGATGAATGAGCAGGGTCTCATCAGCAATACCAATAAAAGCGAAGTCCGTATGGCGCTTGGCAGTTATGGCAAGGTCAACGAAAAGCAAAATAAGCTACAGACTTCGCCAGAAGAGTTCAGAGAGATGTTTGATTCTCTGGCCGCAGATGAAATTCCTGATGGCGAGCAGATCACCGATATTTGGTTCTACATGAACTATAAGATGAACTTTCATCGCCTGTTCAATGAGAAGCGTCCGCTAAAGTTAGAACAACAACGGAAAATGCTCACCAACTTGGTCGACATTGTTTCGCCGGAGCACGGCTTCGGGCTTTATTTCTTGGCGTTGATGGAGAAAAATGCTGCCGGCCAAGCAAGCCCTGCCACCCTGGAACGACTGCACAATCAAGTCGCTGCTTCCCCTTATTGGAGCCAACGGCTTGCGGCCTATGGACTAGACCCCGAATCCTTGGCCGCTGCTTAATCTGTAAAGTTCACGCGCTCACGTTCGACGACCAAGGGGCGCTTGCGAACCTGATTGTAGATCGCAAGAACATACTCCCCAAGAAATCCTATAAAAAATAACTGAACGCCGGCGAAGAAAAACAGACCGGTGATTATCAGCATGTTGCCGCGTGGAATGTCATGATCCATGGCAAAATACGCAATCGTGTTTACGATTGCGAATAGGATGCTAAGGGCTGAAATAACAATTCCTGATGCTAAGGCGAGTCGCATTGGCACTGTACTAAAAGAAATGAGACCATTTAGACCTTGGTCAACGAGACTGAGCAGACGGTTCTTTGATATTCCTTTACGCCGTTCCTTCCATGTATAAGGAACCGCCACCTGCTTGAAGCCGCATTCAAAAGTCATCGCCCGGGTAAACGGGTAGGCGTCATCGAATTCCCGGATAACGTCCAATACCTTCTTATCGACGAGCTGAAACTCGCCCACATCGGGGGGCATATCAAAGTAGGAAATTTTGGTCATAATCTGGTAGTAAAGCTTACGCACGAATATCATGCCCGCGCCTTCTTCCCGTTCAGCCCGAACGCCATAGACAATTTCGTAGCCTTGCTCCCATAACTTTACAAATTCGGGCAAAAGTTCGGGTGGGTCCTGCAAATCCGCAGGCAAAAATATTAAGATCAGATCGCCGGTAGCACTTCTGACACCGTTGAAGTGTGATCGCATGGGGCCGAAATTGCGGGCGTTCAAAATTAGTTTGACCTGGGGGTTCTCCGTAGCCATCTCACGCAGAATATCAACCGTGCCATCAGTCGATGCGTTGTCGCAAAAAATATGTTCGAGATCATAATTGGCTAAGTGCTCTTGATGAATCTCTTGCACTGCTTCATAGCAGTCGCGAATGCATTCTTCTTCGTTGTAACAGGGGGTAATGATGCTGATTGTTTTTTTCATGACCGGGTATATTAGCTCATCTAAATTCTATTCAACGTAAAAGTTTTCCCCTAAGGTTTTGGGCACATCATCCGCAAGAGAATAGGCAATTGGCACCAAATTTATGTTCTTCACCTTCGTCTAATTTTGAGGCCTAGACCAGCCAAAAGATAGCTCCAGATATTAAATATTGTTCAATTATTGGTTTGGCGGACAATCCATACGAAACGGTATTTAGCGCCAATTTGGCAGCGTTCTCCGTCATGACTATGATGCCGAATTGGTGCGCGATTTATTGAAGGCTCGAAGGATATTCCAGGAAATGCGCGGGCAACACCAAGCAGGGTAAGCCGGTGTCAAGAACAGCTATCGGTTCATTTTCTTTAGCGGGGCGATCTTCGTGCATCTGCAAGACATTGGTTCCTTTGTTTGACGATTGCGTTCGTTTTAGGCGCCATTTCCTGCGATTTAGGCCAAAATTCGACGTTTCCCCAATATTAGGGCTTAAAATTCTAGATAGTATCCTGAGAATTAGGGCATTTTGTGCTATATTTTCCAGGTGGACGTCGCAATATACCTTCAAAAAATTTAGCTGTGACCGGCGTCATACCTAAATTTTTCCATTTCTGCCATAAATACGCCGTTAAATCCTTTCATAGGTAACCTAATCAAATGGGTGTTTTGACCCTATAGGTGTTTTGAAAGGGGGGAGCTACATCGTTAGCTTAAGTGTGACCGCCTTTAAACGATTGGCATGCACACGTTAGGCGCGACGATACCGTGATTGGAAGCTTGTGGTAGACATTAAGCAGGATCAAGAGTCTGAAGGGTTCACCTACGTCATTACGCCGCAGGTGATTCCTGGTGATTCCGGCTTTGGATCGCAGTGGCATCTGGTCAATACCTCTTATCCCGGCGTTGATGTCAACGTAACGACTGTTTGGGACGACTACCAAGGCAATGGTGTCGTTGTTGGCGTCGTCGATACCGGGATTGATTACAATCACCCAGACCTCAACGCCAATTATCGCTTCGATTTAGATTATGACGCCCGCAGCGGCGATAGTGATTCATATGCGTCTGCGTCTGATGATAACCACGGCACCACGGTCGCCGGTGTTATCGGTGCGGCAATCGGCGGTGGCAGCACGGTAGGGATTGCACCGGGCGCCGATATCACCGGATTCCGTATAGGCTTTGGCTCCGGCGGCTCGGGTCAAACCGATACCCAGATGCAGAACATGGCGACCGTCGATGTCGCCAACAACAGCTGGGGCTATAACGGATTTTTCACCGATAATTTCCTTTACTCGTCCTTTGCCGCCTCCGCCAACGCAATCGAAAACGCGGTGGCGACAGGGCGCGGTGGACTGGGCACAATTATCACGTTCTCTTCGGGCAATTCCCGTCAGGAAGGGGATAACGTCAACTATCATAGCTTTGGCAATTCGCAACATACAATCGCCGTCGGTGCCATCAGCATCACAGGCTCGATCGCGTCGTTCAGCACGCCGGGTGCAGCGGTTTTAGTTTCTGCCCCTGGTGTGGGCATCTACACCACAGACCGGCTTGGTTCGGCCGGGTATTCAGGCGGAGACTATACATCCATCAGCGGCACATCGTTCTCCTCGCCTGCCGTTGCGGCTGTAACCGCATTGATCTTGGAGGCCAATCCCGATCTCGGTTACCGCGATGTTCAGGAAATTCTCGCCTATTCGTCGCGCAACCCGACGGCGTCGAATTCGGGTTGGCAGACCAACGGTGCAAATAATTGGAACGGCGGTGGTTTATTGGTCAGTGATGACTACGGCTTCGGCTTGGTTGACGCCTATGCTGCCGTTCGCCTCGCCGAAACCTGGACCGAGCAGAGCACCTTTAGTAACTTAATTTCAACCTCCGCTTCGACCAGCCCCAACTTTGCGATCAACGACCTTTCTACCACGTCCAGCAGTGTCTCAATCAGTAACAGTAACGGGCTGGAAATCGATCACGTCGAGGTCGAACTGCATCTGGACCACACCTATATCGGCGATTTGTCGGTTCGCTTGACCTCTCCCGATGGCACCACAAGCCTACTTGTTAACCGTCCAGGGGTCAGTGGTTCATCAACTTGGGGGACCTCTCAGAATGACATCGATGCAATTTTAACCAGCGTGCAGCACTGGGGAGAGACCGGCGAAGGCACCTGGACTTTGGCGGTCACCGACAGTGCCAACAACGATCAAGGCGTCCTCCGCAACTGGAACCTATCGCTATTCGGCGACGCACTGAACGCCAATGATACGTACATCTACACCAGCGAATGGGCGCGCCACGGTGGTGAGGCAGGCCGTGGCCTGATTACCGACAGCGGCGGGATCGATACCCTCAACTTTGCGACCATCAATACAGATTTAACCTTCGATCTGACTTCAGGAATTTCGAACACGCTGTTCGGACACAGCATCGATATCGCTTCGAGTTCGCTAATCGAAAATCTATATGCAGGTGATGGGGCTGACACGATTACGGGGAACGCCGCTGATAACACCCTGATGGGAGGGCGAGGAGACGATACCTTGGCGGGCGGCTTAGGTGTGGACACGGCCCTGTTTGATGGTAATTTTGCTGATTTTAATATTAATCTTGCTCAAAGTGTCTATACGGTAACAGACCTTGCTGGTTCACAGGGTACAGACATAATTTCCGGTTTCGAATTCTTCCAATTTGAAGACCAAACCATCGCTGTTGATAACGGTAGTGGCCCTATCGTCGGAACATCTGGCAATGACACGTTGACCGGTCGAACAGGAGACGACACCATAGACGGCCTCGCAGGTGACGATCTGTTCATCGCCAGTTCCGGCAACGACAGCCTAATTGGGGGCGCGGGGAACGACACCGTCAACTATGGAGAAGATGGAACCAACTATGATGTCCAGTTCAACTCGGCGGACGGGACTTGGCTGGTTAACGATCTCGACTCCTCTGCCATCAACTACGGAAGCAACGTTCTTGATGGTATTGAAAGAATTCAATTCGCTGACCGAGACATTGCCTTGGCTTCCGATGGTACATCACTGTCTGCGATTACCAGCTCCATACAAATGGATGTCGACACATCTACCACCTGGTCACTGACGGGGTCTGGTGGCGATGGCGGTCTGACGTACGCCCTTGAGACGGGTGCGGCGAACGGCACGGTGACGGTTAATGCGGATGGGACGTATGACTATACGCCGAGCTTGGGCTACCAGGGGTCGGACACTTTT